>JAYVUH010000372.1:0-3459 GCA_043788115.1 Burkholderiales bacterium | reverse complement strand
GTGGTTACCAAGGAACTCCTTACCCGGGTCGTCAATGGCGAAAAAGTCCAATAGCAGAATATAAACTCCAGCATACACGGCCATTTCCAGTCAAAACAGTCTGGAAACGCCCGTAGAATAAGGAGCTTACATCGGGACTCGCAGGATTAGGCGGTAGTCAGCCGCTGGCAGATATGTGCGGCAACGTCATTCTCACTAATGACCATTGGTGCTTCGTCGCGGCGTCGTTGGTACTCAACGGTGCCCTCTTTTAGACTGCGCTCGCCGATGACTACTCGGTGCGGGATGCCGATGAGTTCGAGGTCGGCAAGCATCACGCCGGGCCGCTCGTCGCGGTCATCGATCAGTACATCTACGCCAGCGGCAACTAGTTTGTCGTACAACAAATTGGCCGCATTACGCACTAACTCAGACTTGCCGAAGCCAATCGGCGCAATGACGACCGTAAACGGCGCCATCGCGTCGGGCCAGATGATGCCTCGCGCATCGTGATTCTGCTCAATGGCGGCGGCGACGACGCGCGTGATGCCGATGCCATAGGAGCCCATTAGCGGCGTCTGTGGTTTGCCGTTCTCCCCCAGAAAACTGAGTCCCATCTTGGCGGGGTAGGGAAGCCCGGAGAAAACATGCCCGACTTCAATGCCGCGCTGAATGGCGACTACTCCTTTGCCGTCAGGTGACGGGTCGCCGACCATTGCGTTACGTATATCAGTTACCAAGTCGGGTTCCGGCAAATCGCGGCCCCAATTCACCCCCGTAAAGTGGAAGTCTGCATCGTTTGCACCGGTGATGAAATCGCTCATGTTGGCAACCGTACGATCCGCAACCACCTTCACACCCTTCAGACCGACGGCCCCCAGGTATCCCGGCTTGCAGCCGAATGACGATTCAATTTCGCTCTCGCTTGCGAAGCGGAATCCTGCTTTGAGTCCCTCAACTTTGCCCGCTTTCACTTCGTTGAGTTCGTGGTCACCGCGGATAAGCAGCAGCCAGATTTGGGCGTCGCTTGGAGCGCCCTTGCCATCAAGAGTATCCGTAGCCAATACGATCGATTTCACCGTTTGTGCGAGGGGCACACCAAGTAACGCGGCGACATCTTCACACTTCGCTTTGCCCGGCGTTGGCGTTTTTGCCATCGCTTGTGTCGCGGCCGCACGTGAGGAAATCAAGGCAACGCCTTCGGCTTTTTCCATGTTCGCGGCGTAGTTCGAAGTTGGGCAATAGACTAGGGCGTCTTCACCGGTATCGGCGATCACTTGGAACTCGTGCGAGCGCTCACCACCAATGTTGCCGGTGTCGGCCTCAACTGGACGGAAGGTCAGCCCCAACCGGGTGAACACTCGTATATAAGCGTCGTACATTGCATCGTAGCTACGGCGAGCGCCTTCAGCATCGCGATCGAACGAGTAAGCGTCCTTCATTGTGAACTCGCGGCCGCGCATGACGCCGAAGCGAGGGCGACGCTCATCGCGGAATTTGGTTTGAATTTGGTAGAAGTTGATGGGTAACTGTCGATAACTGCGAATGTCCTGCCGGAAAATGTCGGCAAGAACCTCTTCCGAAGTTGGCTGCAAGATGAAATCACGTTCGTGTCGATCCTGGATCCGCAACATCTCCGGGCCCATCTTGTCCCAGCGACCCGATTCCATCCACAGTTCGGCCGGCTGCACAAATGGCGTTAGCAACTCGATTGCGCCGGCACGCTCCATTTCCTCGCGCACAACCTGTTCGACTTTCTTGATCACCCGCAAGCCCATCGGCATGTAGTTGTAGATTCCCGCTGCCAGTTTCTTGATCAATCCGGCTCGTAACATCAGTTTTTGGCTGACCACATCGGCGTCGGCAGGAGCATCCTTGAGGGTTGAAATGAAAAACCGAGAGGCACGCATTTTCTATAATTTTCAATGGGTTAGATTCAAGTTGACGCCCATTTTACACGCCGACCCGTAGCCCCGCCGTTGCGCGGCTACCCAATTAAAGTAATTTGTGAAACAATCGGCATAACTAAAGTTTTGGAAGGGCTTGAACCATGATCGATCGAGATGGTTACCGCCCAAATGTCGCCATCGTGCTTTGTAATGCAAAGAACGAGGTCTTTTGGGGCAAGCGAATCCGCGAGCATTCTTGGCAGTTTCCGCAAGGAGGCATCAAGCACGGCGAAGCGCCGGAGGATGCCATGTATCGCGAGCTGGAAGAAGAAACCGGGCTCAAACGCGAGCACGTGCAGATCTTGGGTCGCACTAAGAGCTGGTTGCACTACAACGTCCCCAGCCACTGGGTAAAACGTGAATGGCGCGGCACCTACAAAGGGCAGAAGCAGATTTGGTATCTGCTGAGACTGACCGGGCGTGACCATGACGTTCACCTGCGCGCCTCCCAGCATCCAGAATTCGATGCTTGGCGCTGGCACGACTATTGGGTGCCACTTGACACCGTCATCGAGTTCAAGCGTGACGTGTATCGAAAGGCGCTGCATCAGTTGGTGCGCTATCTTGACCGCCCCCCGCGAGTCAGTCCGCGCTCGAAGATGGAGCGCAGCGGCACCAGCGCGACGAGGGTGGAAAGCAACGTGTTACTTGAAGCGCCGGATGCGCTTGCCGAGGTCATAGAGCAAATTGTCTGCGCCGATCTGTCAGTGACGGTTGGTGAATCACTGACGCAAACTCTTGTCAAAGTTCAGGCAACAGTCATGAGCGCGCACAACGATTAACGCGAAGAAGTGAGTCGTCCCACAGGTGCAGCGTCAATCCCCATGTTGTCCCGAGAGCGGCGTTGCGGCAGCACTGTTTGAAGAGGCTGTTTGCCCCTCAGTAGGCTTATGTTGGTGACCGCGTGCGAAGACGGTGTAGAACGTTGGCACCACGAACAGCGTCAGCAGCGTGCCGAGTAACATTCCGCCGACAATCACCCAGCCGATTTGCTGTCGCGACTCGGCACCTGCGCCGCTAGCGATCGCGAGTGGTAACGCACCGAGTACGGTGGCACCTGTTGTCATCAGGATGGGGCGCAATCGCAGAACCGCAGCTTCGATCACGGCCTCGCGCACCCCCTTACCCTGTTCCTGGAGTTGGTTCGCGAATTCAACGATCAAGATGCCGTGTTTGGTAATCAAGCCGACCAGCGTGATGAGTCCGATTTTCGAGAAAACATTGAGCGAGTTTCCCGTCAGCCATAGTGCGATCAGCGCGCCGGTGATCGACAACGGGACGGTGAGCATGATCACAAACGGATCCACGAAGCTCTCAAACTGCGCGGCCAGCACTAGGTAAATGAAACAAAGGGCGAGTGCGAAGCTAACCAGCAGCGTTGAAGCGCCTTCCTTGAACTCCCGCGATTGCCCGAGGACATCGGTTTGCACTTGTGGCAACACCTTACTGGCCGTCGCGCCCATCAGGTCGAGGGCCTCCTTTAAGCTGTAGCCCTGTGAAATCTCAGCATTGACGGTCGCCGAGCGTAGGC
>JAYVUH010000371.1:0-6233 GCA_043788115.1 Burkholderiales bacterium | reverse complement strand
TCCAGAAAATGTCGGCTCACGGACGAGCTTACGAGAACGAGAACGCCGAGGGCCGTAAGCGCAGCACTCAGAAGTAGCGTCGTCAGGATAGTCAAGTTGGTATGCCGGAACGCAAACGGGCACCTTGCGGTGCCCGTTGCTGGGGTCGTCGGTCGATTAAGGTCCGACCGTGACGATCTGCGTCAACGACTGCGGCGTCGCGTTGGAATCTCTAATCGTGATCAGCGTCGCGCCCTGCACTGCTGCGGGGGGTTTGGCGAAATACACAAATGGGCCCGTTGCCGGCACCGTCACCGTGGTTCCGAACGTTATGCCATCGAGACTCACGGTAACGATCGTTGGCCCAAGCGAGGTCACTGTGTACGGCCCGCTTCCACCCGTGAATGTCGTTGCCTTAACGTTAGGTGTCGCGGCGATGCTAAGCGCAAGCGTCGTCCCCGAGATGATTGAAATCGGTGTTCCCGTTGCGCCCGTGCCTGTGACGCACGTGAACGGCGCGGCACCCGATAGATCAATAACAATGTCGGAGAAATTTGTGCCGTTCGACACACGAACACGTGTTTGCACACCGCCCCCCGGGTCAGTGTTTGGCCGGGTCATCGTCAAGATCCCGTTGCTGAGATTCGCAGTGATGCGAGTAGGTTCGAGCGCCACGGCCGACAAGACTGGTGGAGTGCCGGTGTAGCCAGCTGGAATTACCTGCGAGACGAATGAGGATGAGGTTTGGCCGCAGGCGAAGGCGGTGAAGGCGGCCGGCACCACGGTCGGCACCGGCAATGTGACGGCAGCGCCTGGCGTTGGTGGATTTTCGGTTCCAAGCGCATTGTTGACATTCAACGTTGCCACTCGACCGATCGAATCGGTCACGGTGATGGTATTACCAGCGGAACCTGTACTACAGACGAAACCGGTCACCATCACCAGCAGCGATCCAAAATTCTTACCCACTGTCGTTAGGGTTTCGGCTGGCACGACCTGCCCGGAAGGACCAAGCGGCGAGCCCGTCAAGATCGCGTAGGCCGGGACCGACTGACCAACCGAATAGGGCGGTGTGCCGCCGGTGATCAAGTGTGAAGACAAGCCCCCGGTCACGCAGCGATCCTTGAACGCACCAGTCCACGTGAAGTTATTCGGCGTGATGGCAATCGCCGTTGGGTCGATCGTCTGACCGATGGTCAACACGTAGCTGACGCTCTGACCGGAGAGGGTGTCCGTCGCCTTGATGGTTGAATACTGATTGAACACGCCGACTGGTGCGCGCACCGAAATGATGGCAACGCCCAAGCTATCCGCCGACACCGTTAACGTCGACACCACGCCAGCCCCTGAAACAATTCCAAGCGCGCCGGACAGCACATCAAAGCGGATGCTGCGACCGACCAGCGGGCCACCATTCGACTGCGCCTTGACGCTGGCGACCGCGTCGGTTCCTGTACAAACGTCCGCACCACCGCAGGCGTTACTCGTGTTGATACTCGGGCGCACAGTAATGGCGTTCAGCAACACAGCCGTTTTGACCGACGCCGCCGCCGTTGCCGTCTTGCCAGACGAGTCGCGAACCGTGATCGTGACCGGGGTGTCTGCCGACGGGTTATTCGCCGTTGCAACAAACGTTGACCCAGCATCTACCGTGATATTCAGCGGCAAAATACTTGAGTTGCTCGAAAACGCCGTATAAGGGCGCTGGCCGCCGCTGATGGTGAACGTCACTGGTGTATTCGGGAACATGTCGGTGGTACCGGGTAACACTTGCAAGTCGCCGCCGACCACAGCCGGCGCGGAAACCCCACTGCCGCCACAAGAGGCCATTAGGCCAACCAAAGCCGCTGCACAGACTACTTTTACAGCGCGATTTACGCGAGTCTGCAACTCACTCCACCCACTCATGCTGCCGAAAATATTTTGGTTGGCCACGGCACGTCCCTCTAGTGTCATCAAACGATGGAAAAACGTGGAGTCAATTGGGGTCCGTCGGAACGCTCAATCAGACTCGCACAGCTCTTCTTCCAACTGCAAACTGCTTACAAATTATGAAGTTATCTCGCTTTATTAAAGCGCAACTTTCACTTACTTGCAAGCGATTATGCGCCATTTTTTTGCCTAGATAGCCGTCCGGCCGTCCGGCCGACGAACCGACCATATGCGCTGGCCAAGCGATTCCTTGGTGCGGAGGCACTTTTGCCACTTCCGGTAGTTCTCTACACGGATTTATTGCGGCGCACCAAAAGGCGGGCTATGATTACAATCCGGCAATATTTTGCGTTTTGGCCTTCTGGCGCCCACCCGCGCACCCAGCACGCTGAATCCACCCTCGGCCAAAAGCTGATTTCTCCCGGAAAAGACACCGAACTCGACGCCTGCCCGGGTCGATCAAGCCGTTGAACTACCATGTGCCTTGTATCGCCGCCCGATCCTGCTCCGCGTTTGCAGATGGACCGTTGGCGCGCTTCTGTATGGAGAAATGAGATATGCCCACCCCCAACGAACCCGACATTGCCTCGCAGCGCCCGCTCGCCCAGGGCTTGTACAGCCCGGCAAATGAGCACGACGCCTGCGGCGTGGGCTTCATCGCGAATATTAAGGGCAAGAAGTCGCATTCACTGGTCGCGCAGGGCCTGAAGATTCTCGACAATTTGTCACACCGCGGTGCAACAGGCTACGATCCATTGCTGGGCGACGGTGCCGGCATCCTTATTCAGGTACCAGACCTCCATCTTCGTCGTATGTGTGGCAAACAAGGAATCACCCTACCCGCCATCGGTCAGTATGGTGTTGGCATGGTGTTCCTACCGCAGGAGCCGGCGTCGCGCATGGCGTGTGAACAGGAAATCGAGCGAGCGATACAGGCGGAGGGACAGATCCTGTTGGGTTGGCGTAACGTGCCGACCAACAATCAAGGCCTCTCGCAAGCGACCATCGCCGTTGAGCCGGTCATCCGTCAGGTGTTTATCGGTCGCGGCGCGGCCGGCATGTCGCAGGATGATCTTGAACGCAAGCTTTACATCGTCCGCAAACGCTCCGGCCACGCCATTCAGGCACTCAATTTGCGCCACGGCAAGGAGTTCTACGTTTCGTCTTGCTCATCACGCACTATTGTCTACAAAGGCATGTTGCTCGCCGATCAGGTCGGCAAGTACTACACCGACTTGCAGGATCCGGCGATGGTCACCGCACTCGCGCTAGTACATCAACGCTTCTCTACCAACACCTTCCCGACATGGGATCTTGCCCACCCCTTCCGCATGGTGGCGCACAACGGTGAGATCAACACGCTGCGTGGTAACGTCAACTGGATCCGTGCCCGGCAGCAGGCGATCACCTCGCCCGTTCTCAAGGAAGACCTGAAGAAAATCTGGCCGCTCATTTACGACGGCCAGTCAGACTCGGCGTCATTCGACAACTGCCTAGAAATGCTGGTGATGGGCGGCTATTCGCTGGCACACGCCATGATGATGATGATCCCGGAAGCGTGGAGTGGCCACAAGCTGATGGACGAAGACCGCAAGGCCTTCTACGAATATCACGCGACGCTCATGGAAGCTTGGGATGGCCCCGCAGCGATGGCGTTCACGGATGGTCGCCAGATCGGTGCCACGCTCGACCGCAACGGCTTGCGGCCGGCGCGTTATCTGCTGACCGACGACGATATGGTGGTGCTCGCGTCAGAAGCTGGCGTACTCGACATCCCGGAAGAAAAAATCGTCAAGAAGTGGCGCTTGCAACCGGGCAAGATGTTTCTGGTCGATATCGAACGCGGCAAAATCATCGACGACAATGACCTTAAGCGCGAATTGGCGACCGCCAAACCGTACCGCGATTGGGTGAAACAGGCGCGCATCCGGCTCGACGAGCTGCCCGAGCCCGCACCCGCAGACGTCTCCGCCGTCAGCCTGCTCGACCGACAGCAGGCGTTTGGCTATTCGCAGGAAGATCTGAAAGTCATCATGGCGCCGATGGCGCAAAACGGCATCGAAGCAACCGGCTCGATGGGCAATGATTCGCCGCTCGCAGTCATGTCAGACAAACCGCGCAATCTGTATCACTACTTCAAGCAATTGTTCGCGCAAGTCACCAATCCGCCGATCGATCCGATCCGCGAAGAACTGGTGATGTCGACTGCGATTACGATCGGCCCGCGCCCCAATTTGCTCGACATTGATCACAGCGATCCGGGCCGTTGGTTGGAAGTGCCGCAGCCGGTGCTGACGACATCCGACATGGAGAAAATCCGTCACATCGAGCTCTTCACCGGCGGCTATCTGAAGAGCGAAGAGCTCGATATCACCTACCCCGCATCGTGGGGCCCTGAAGGCGTGGAAGCCGCGATGGCGAGTTTGTGCGCGCGCTCCGAAGACGCCATCCGTCTGGGCTTTAATTTGATGATCGTCTCCGACCGCAAGATCAATGCGGAGCGCGTCGCGATCCCTGCGCTGCTTGCCGTGGCCGGCATTCACCAGCATCTGGTGCGTAAAGGGCTGCGCACATCGACGGGGCTGGTGGTCGAAACCGGTTCGGCGCGCGAAGTGCATCACTTCGCATTGCTCGGTGGGTTTGGTGCCGCGGCTGTGCATCCCTACCTCGCGCTCGAAACGCTGCATCACATGCACGATTATCTGGGCGACTATGATAAACACGAAGCCGAAAAAAAGTACATCAAGGCGGTATCAAAGGGCTTGCTGAAGGTCATGTCTAAGATGGGTATCTCCACCTATCAGAGCTATTGTGGCGCGCAGATTTTTGAAGCGGTTGGGCTATCCAGCGCATTCATCAAACAGTACTTCACCGGCACGGCATCCAACATTGAAGGCATCGGCATTTTTGAGATCGCCGAAGAGTCGATCCGCTTGCACAAGAAGGCGTTTAGCGATGATCCGGTGTTACGTACGCAACTCGATGCCGGTGGCGAATATGCCTACCGGGTACGCGGCGAAGAGCATATGTGGACACCTGACGCCATCGCCAAGCTGCAACATTCGACGCGCGAGAATTCTTACGAGACCTACAAGGAATACGCGAAGATCATCAACGACCAGACCAAGCGGCACATGACCTTGCGCGGGTTATTCGAATTGAAACCGCTCGGGCCTGCTGTCCCGCTTGAGGAAGTCGAATCCGCCAAAGACATTGTGAAACGCTTTGCTACGGGTGCCATGTCGCTCGGCTCAATTTCAACGGAAGCGCACGCCACGTTGGCGGTGGCGATGAATCGCATCGGCGGTAAATCGAACACGGGAGAGGGGGGCGAAGATCCGAAGCGTTTTATCCCGATTACCAAAGACGGCGAAACGCTCAAGAGCAAGCTGGGCGACGCGGTTGTCACCGACGTGGTACTGCAGAAAGGCGATTCGCTGCGCTCGAAGATCAAACAGGTCGCCTCCGCCCGTTTCGGCGTGACCGCTGAGTATCTGCAATCAGCCGATCAGATCCAGATCAAGATGGCACAGGGTGCCAAGCCTGGTGAGGGCGGTCAGCTGCCCGGCCACAAAGTGTCTGAGTACATTGGCAAGCTGCGATTCTCCACGCCAGGCGTTGAACTGATTTCACCACCGCCGCATCACGACATCTATTCGATCGAAGATTTAGCGCAGCTGATCCACGACTTGAAGAACGCCAACTCGGCCGCGTCGATTTCGGTCAAACTGGTGTCGGAGGTCGGCGTCGGCACCGTCGCCGCCGGCGTGGCGAAAGCCAAAGCTGACCACATCACCATTGCCGGACACGACGGTGGAACTGGTGCCTCACCGGTGTCATCGATCAAGCATGCTGGCACGCCGTGGGAGCTGGGGCTCGCAGAAACCCAGCAGACGTTGGTCTTGAACCGGTTGCGCGGGCGCATCGCCGTGCAGGTCGATGGTCAACTCAAGACCGGACGCGATGTGGTGATCGGTGCGCTGTTGGGTGCCGATGAGTTCGGCTTCGCGACCGCGCCGCTGGTTGTCGAAGGCTGCATCATGATGCGCAAATGCCACCTCAACACTTGTCCGGTCGGCGTCGCCACGCAAGACCCGGCGCTTCGCAAGAAATTTTCCGGGCAGCCTGAGCACGTCGTCAACTATTTTTTCTTCGTGGCCGAAGAAGCGCGCGAAATCATGGCGAGTTTGGGCGTTCGCAACGTCAACGAACTCATCGGGCGCGCCGATCTGCTCGACACCGCGAAGGGCATCAGTCACTGGAAGGCGAAGGGCCTCGACTTCTCGCGCATCTTCCACATGCCTGACATGCCGAAGGATGTT
>JAYVUH010000370.1:0-11044 GCA_043788115.1 Burkholderiales bacterium | reverse complement strand
GGCGTACACAGCAACAAACTTGGCGTGTGCCTGCCGCCATTGTTGTTGTTGCACGGCTACCCACAGTCGCACCTGATTTGGCACAAGGTTGCGCATGCGTTGGCGGAACGCTACACCGTGGTGGCGCCGGACTTGCGCGGTTATGGCGACAGCAGTAAGCCGACCGGATTCACCGACCACAGCAACTACAGCAAACGCGAGATGGCCCTCGACCAGGTCGAGTTGATGCGCTCGCTTGGTTTCGACTCGTTCTTTGTATGCGGACACGATCGCGGTGGACGCGTCGCGCATCGGATGGCGGTGGACCATCCCGCCGCCGTCCGCAAGCTGATGGTGCTCGATATATCCCCGACGTTGGCGATGTACGAGCAAACGTCGATGGAGTTTGCCGTTGGCTACTGGTGGTGGTTTTTTTTGGTACAGCCCGCGCCATTTCCGGAAAACATGATTACGGCTTCGTCGTCCACCTATCTGGAACGCAAAATCGCCGTCGGTCGTGCCGGCCGCACGCCGTTCACGGAGGAGACGTACGCGGCCTATTTGCGATACATCAGCGATCCGGCCACCGTACACGGCATGTGTGAGGATTACCGGGCAGCCGCGACCATCGACTTGCAGCACGACCGGGAGGACCGTGCAAGCGGTCGCAAAGTCACGTGCCCGTTGCGGGTGCTGTGGGGCCAACACGGCGTGGTCAACCAATGCTTCAAGCCGCTCGACGACTGGGCGGCCGTAGCGACCACGGTGTCGGGTGCCGCCATTGCGGCCGGACATTACATTCCAGAGGAAGCGCCGGCGGTTCTGCTCGACGAGCTGTTGGCATTTTTCACCTAGCCGCCGTTCTACTCGCCCATGACGCCAGTCAATCGATATCCCCGACAGGTCTCATGGTATTGCGGTTACAATCCGGCGATAACCTAGTCGTCAAAATAGCAAGGGAGGAGTCATGCATCTACGCAACCCGAAGGACTTTTGGTCCGGCATCATGTTTGCGGCCATTGGTTTTGCGTTCGCCATCATCGTCAAGACCTACGAGTATCCGATGGGCACCGCGAGTCGCATGGGACCGGGCTACTTCCCCTACGTACTCGGCAATGCGCTCGGCATTCTCGGCTTGGTGATTCTGCTGAAATCCCTGCTGACTGACGGCGAGGGCTTGAGCAAATTTGCTTGGAAGCCAATCTTCTGGATATTGGGCGCGGTTGTTATCTTCGGGTTATCGGTAAAGCTCATCGGTTTGGCGCTGGCGATTATCGTACTGGTCATGATTTCGGCGTTCGGTGGGCATGAATTCAAGCTGAAGGAACAACTCATCGCCGGTGTGGTACTCGCAGTCGGCTCTATCGGTGTGTTCGTTTACGGCTTGAAGTTGCCGTTTCCGATCTGGCCTTCATTCTTCGGTTAGGGAGTAGAACTTATGGAAGCACTACTCTCCAATCTGGCACTAGGTTTCAGCGTTGCCATGACGCCGGAAGCACTGATGTACTGTCTGATTGGCTGTTTGCTGGGCACCCTGATCGGTGTCCTACCAGGTATCGGGCCGGTCGCTACCATCGCCATGCTGCTGCCCGCGACCTTCACGCTCAAGCCAGAGTTGTCACTCATCATGTTGGCGGGCATCTATTACGGTGCGCAGTACGGCGGCTCGACCACGGCCATCTTGGTCAATATTCCCGGCGAATCCTCCAGCGTAGTCACGGCCCTTGACGGCTACCAGATGGCCCGTAAAGGGCGTGCCGGAGCCGCACTTGGAATCGCCGCACTAGGGTCGTTCTTCGCCGGATGTGTGGCTACCCTGTTGCTTGCGGCGGCCGCGCCACCACTCGCGCAACTCGCATTTAAGTTTGGACCTGCCGAGTATTTTTCGCTGATGACGTTGGGTCTGATTGCGGCCGTCGTGTTGGCGCACGGTTCGGTCATCAAGGCCGTCGGCATGATCCTGCTCGGTCTGTTGCTCGGCCTAGTCGGGACCGACGTGAATTCCGGTATGGCACGCTTTAGTTTCTCGATCCCTGAACTTTCAGACGGGATCGGCTTCGTTGCCGTAGCGATGGGCGTATTCGGTTTCGCCGAGATCATCAAGAATCTTGAGCAGGGCGAGGAGCGCGAGATCTTTGTCAATAAAGTGGGCAGCTTGATGCCGACTATGCAGGATCTGAAGGAGGCGTTTCCGGCAGTGTTGCGCGGGACCGGACTTGGGTCATTGCTCGGTATCTTGCCGGGCGGGGGCGCGGTGTTGGCGTCATTCTCGGCGTACACGCTTGAGAAGAAGATTGCCAAAGACGCTTCCCAGTTCGGCAAAGGGGACATTCGTGGTGTCGCCGCGCCGGAGTCGGCCAACAACGCCGCCGCGCAGACGTCGTTCATTCCGTTGCTCACGCTGGGTATTCCGCCCAATCCGGTGATGGCGCTGATGGTCGGCGCGATGATCATTCAGGGTATTCAGCCCGGCCCGCAAGTGATGGCAGAGAAGCCGCAGTTGTTCTGGGGCATGATCGTATCGATGTGGATCGGTAACCTAATGCTGGTGATTTTGAATCTGCCATTAATCGGCATGTGGATCAAGTTATTGACGGTTCCCTATCGTCTACTTTATCCAGCCATCCTCGTTTTCTGCTGTATCGGCGTGTACTCGCTGTCCAACAGTCCGTTCGACGTCGTGATCACCGCTGGATTTGGCTTGGTCGGCTATATCTTCGTGAAGCTCGATTGCGAACCCGCGCCGTTGCTGCTTGGCTTTATTCTTGGCCCGATGATGGAAGAGAATCTGCGTCGCGCGATGTTGCTCTCGCGTGGTGACGCCATGACGTTTGTGACGCGGCCGCTCTCGGCAACCCTGCTGGGAATTTCGTTGCTGCTGTTGATCGTCATCATGCTGCCCGCCATCCGCAAGAAGCGCGAAGAGGCGTTTGTCGAGGAGTGAGTCCGGGGTTGGTCATTCACGCCGACGCGGGAATGACCTAGGGAGGGTCTGATTAAGTTGCTTTGGTTCAGATTGTGGAGAGATTGGGGCCGCTGCTAGGCATGCGACGAAGGTGCGTTGCAGGGCTACCGCACGAGGAGCAAAACGACGCAAATGCCCCGATGTCGCCGCAAGATGAATTGAATGAACTTGATCAGACCCTCCCTAGGCTAAGCTCCGCGCTAATCTAGTGGTGCGGCGGGTGACACTAGTGGCAAAGCTGTCGCTAGCAGAATTTATCCAAACGCCTGAGGCGAGGTACCCCAAGACGCGTGTAAGGCCTTTGTACCCCTCTTGGTGCATCCATCAGCCTGACGCTGCCGTAAAATCATGGAAATTCTCCTTGATCTTATGAACACGTCATCCCCCAAACCCGTACCGCCCCGCAAACCCGAACCACAAGAGTGTTGTGGAACGGGCTGCATTCCATGCGTGATGGATATCTACGAAGAAGAGCTGTGGGAATACGAACGTAACCTGAAGCAATGGCAGTCGGCCAACCAGACTGAATTAGAAAGTAGCGCGCAATGACGCCATTTGGCTTTGATTTTCCGTACCCATCGCAACGCATGCCGGTGATGGCGTCCAACGTTGTCTCGACTTCGCAACCGCTGGCAACACAGGCTGGTATGTCGATGTTGCAGCGGGGCGGCAACGCGGTGGACGCCGCCATCGCGGCCGCCATCACCCTGACCGTCGTCGAGCCCACGTCGAACGGTATCGGCTCGGATGGTTTTTCGCTGGTGTGGGACGGCATCAAGCTGCATGGCCTCAACGCCTCCGGTCGTTCGCCGGCGGCGTGTACATCCGAGTACATCGTCGGCAAGTACCCGGCGCTCAAGACCATGCCGGTTCGCGGAATCGATAGCGTGACGATTCCTGGCGCAGTGTCCCAATGGGTGGCGTTGTCCGAAAAGTTCGGCAAGCTGCCGTTCGACGCACTGTTTGCACCCGCCGTCGGCTATGCGCGCAACGGCCACCTTGTCTCACCAATTACCGCGCATAGCTGGGCGCGTCAGGCCGAGATGATCAGCGAGCCTGACTTCCAACGCGAGTTTGTGCGCGGCGGCAAGGTACCTGCAGCAGGGACGCAGTGGAAGTTTGCCGACCAGGCGAGCACGCTTGAAGATATCGCTGCGACTAAAGGTGAGAGTTTTTACCGAGGCAGGCTGGCCGAAAAAATGGTCGCCCATTCGCGCGCGCTTGGTGGCGTGCACAGCCTGCAAGATTTTGCGACGCACGCGGCTGACTGGGTGGCACCTATTGCGGTGGACTATCGGGACGTGCGATTGCATGAAATTCCGCCGAACGGGCAGGGACTGGCAGCGCTGATATGTCTTGGCATCCTTCAACACTTTGATCTGGCGAAGTACCCGATAGACTCGGTTGCAAGCGTTCACTTGCAACTCGAAGCCATGAAGCTTGCGTTTGCCGACGCCTACCGCTACATCGCGGATGCGGATTCGATGGACATCAGGGTTGAACAATTGCTCGACAAGGATTATCTGAAATCACGCGCGGCGCTGATCGATATGTCACGCGCCGGTTCGCCGACCTTTGGCATTCCCACGCAGGGTGGCACGATCTATCTGACGACAGCAGACGCCAGCGGCATGATGGTCAGTCTTATCCAGTCAAATTACATGGGCTTCGGTTCGGGTGTGGTGGTGCCGGAGACCGGCATCAGTCTGCAGAATCGCGGACACGGCTTTGTGCTGCAAAGCGGACATCCGAATTGTGTGGCACCACGCAAGCGGCCGTATCAAACCATCATTCCGGCGTTTCTATCGGGCACCGATGGCGCGCCATTGATGTCATTCGGCGTGATGGGCGGCCATATGCAGCCGCAAGGTCACGTACAGATGGTGACACGCATTCGCGACTACGGACAGAACCCGCAAACGGCATCAGATGCGCCGCGTTGGATTGTCAATGCCGACGGCACCATTGGCCTTGAAGAGGCACTCGTCGCGTCGATTGGTGGTGCGTTGACCGCACTTGGTCATCGGCTGGCCACGGCGGAAGCGGTGAATTTTGCGTTTGGTGGGGCGCAGCTGATCTGGCGCTCTGCAGGCGGATACGTCGCAGGATCCGATCATCGAAAAGACGGACATGCCGCCGGTTATTAGTGCGGCTGTTGTGGGCTGGACCCTGAACAGCAAGGTTGGGCAAGATTCTTGAACCGCCGTGATTGGCCGAAACTTCTATGTCACCTCGGCAGAAGGTTCCAGAGTCGAACAAGCCAACCGAGTTGATCAACCCTACTCAACAATCACAAACTCATTCATCCACGGCCTATTTCAGCCTTTTTTGCCCGAAGATGCCCGCCCGTAGGGGACTTCCGTATTTCAGCTACTCTTGCATCATTTTCCAATACTGGTACTTCAGCGTTGCCGCACAGCCAATAATCATCGCGGCCAGCGCTATGAACGATCCGACCGCGAGCGTGGACAATCCGGTCACGCCTTGCCCGATCGTGCAGCCCATTGCTGTGACGCCACCAGCACCCATGAGGATCGCGCCGAGGATGTGATTACGCGTGTCCTCGACGCCGGCAAATCCTTCCCAACGGAAACGCTTGAAGACGAGCGAGTAGCTGAACGCACCAAGAATCATGCCCGCCACCGACGCGATGCCAAACGTCACAGCCAGCGACTTGTCACTCCAGAGCATCAACAATTCAAGCGAATAGCCGACTGGTGCCACGAAGGTCAGCGACTCCGCCGAGCGGCTGTTGGTACCGAAGAACATCATCTCCAACGTTTCCTGATTTTCGCCGAAGCCTATCTTGGCGGTGACGTACCAGCCTGCGACGACTGCAACACCGTAGCCCAATCCGCCAAGCCAGCCATCAAGCGAACGACGGAAATCGGCGCTCCACAACACCCAAAGCAGCATCAGGCCCGCGATGAAACCGGCCGCGCCAATCTGCGCGGCCTTCTTGCTGACGCCGACGAGCGTCGCCACCAGCGTACCGAACTCTTGCGTCGCGAGGCCTGAAGCGGCGAGATCGACAGTGACCTTGTCGAGCGATGCGATCCGCCAAACCGCGAACAAGCCCTTCATGGTCATGTACGCGGCGACACCGAGGAAGGCAAAAACCACAATTGATTTCACGTTGCCGCTACCGATGCGCACCAACGTGCGGCTGCCGCATCCGGATGCAAGCGTCATGCCGATGCCGAACATGAGGCCGCCAACAATGTACGAAAGCCACGTCACGTTCGGGCGAACGTAGAAGGCTTTGGACAGATCGATAACGTCGAGCGCGTAAAGTGTTTGCGCGCCGATGATCGCCACCGCCATCGCCAGCACCCACATGCGCATGCGCGACCAGTCGTTCATATTGACGATATCGGACACCGCACCAAGAGTGCAGAACTGCGTACGGGCTGAGATGGCACCAAGAACAAAGGCGATGACAAACGACAGCGCCGCGACCGTTGTCGCAACGTTTGTGACGGTGGTGGAAGCAGTACTCATGGCTTGATTTTACGCTGCGCGATGCGCGTAGCGCGTGGGATCGGCAATCCCGGCGGCCAAGAATCCCTCGCGCCGCAAACGACACGAATCACATTTCCCGCAGGCCTGACCGCCTGGGTCGGCTTGATAGCACGACACCGTCATGGCGTAGTCGACGCCGAGTTTGGTGCCTTCCCGCACTATGTCTGCTTTCGACATATGAATAATTGGCGTATGAATAGTGAGCGACGCGGCTTCATTCTCGGCCTCCACACCGGCACGTGTGGCGAGTCTGGCCATGGTTTGAAAGGCAGCGACGTACTCGGGCCGACAATCCGGGTAGCCAGAGTAGTCGACGGCATTCATACCGGCAAAAATGTTGGGCGCGTCGAGCGTCTCGGCCCACGCTAACGCCAATGACAGGAAGATGGTGTTACGCGCCGGTACATAGGTTACGGGAATGCTGCTTGCAATTACCTTATTGCTTGTTGCCGCCTCATGACCGTCAATGGGAACGTCAATCGCGTTGTCCGTGAGCGCGGATCCACCCCACTGGGTGAGATCAAAATTGAAAATACGATGCTGTTTAGCGCCCAGCGCCGCTGCGACACGGCGCGCCGCATCGAGTTCGACCTTGTGGCGCTGGCCATAGTCAAACGACAACGCGTAGCTCACAAATCCACTCGCGCGCGCCATCGCCAGCACGGTTGCTGAATCCAAACCACCCGACAACAGTACGACGGCTTTTTTTTCTTGCAGACTCATATGCCTCTCTTCTCGCCCCAGATCACTTTGTGCAACTGCACTTGCATCCGAACCTTCAACTTGTCTCGCAGCACCCATCCAGCGAGCGCACTGTACGGGATCTCTTCGAAGGCCGGTGAAAGTAACAACGGACATACATCGTACAAGTGCCGGTCCGCTATCACCGACTTTGCCCAGCCATAGTCGGCCTCACTGGTCAATACGAACTTGATCTCGTCGCGTTCATTGAGTAACGCAAGGTTCTCCCAGCGGTTTTTTTCCACCTCGCCCGAGCCCGGCGTCTTGATATCAACAATCCGCGAGACACGCTCGTCCACCCCGGATACATCGATCGCGCCGCTGGTCTCGAGTGACACCGAGTAGCCGATGTCGCAGAGCTGCGCAAGAAGCGCGAGGCAGCTTTTTTGCGCGAGCGGCTCGCCACCGGTGACACAAACATGCCGCGCGCCGTGGGATGCCACCTCATCCAGCACATCGTCGACGCTGCGCGTTATACCTTCGTGAAACGCATACGCCGTATCACAATAGCCGCATCGGAGCGGGCAACCGGTAAGTCGTACAAACACGGTCGGCAAACCGACACGCGACGATTCGCCTTGCAGCGAAAAGAAGATTTCGTTGATGCGAATCTCATTGCCGCGCGTGCGAACGAATTCACTCGGCTTTGCGAAAGCAATGTCGCGGCTATCCATGACGGACGCCGCCGTCATGAACGATAGGCGTTGCGCCGCCTTCGGCGGCGCGATCAGCGGCAGGAATCAAATGGAAGTTCATGGGTTGGCCCGCTACCGACGCAGGCCGGAGAGTCGCGTTCGCGCTTTGGCAGCGGCGTCCGACGTTGGGTACTTGGCGATGATGTCCTCGTAGCTGTTGCGCGCCGAGCCAGCATCGCCCATTTCCGCTTGTACGCTGGCGATCACCAACAGCGAATCCGGGGCCTTTCCGGAATCGGGATACTTCTTCATTAGGGCTTCATGTGTCGCCCGCGCTTCGCGGAAGTCTTTCAGATTGAACTGTGAAAGTCCCACCCAGTAGAGCGCATTGGAGACCAATTGGCTTTGCGGGTAGTCAGTCATGAACGTATTGAACGCGCGGATCGCCGCGGCGAACTCGCCCCGACGAAATGCGTTTGAGCCTACGTCATACGCTTTGTTCTCGCGCTCCCTCGCCTGCGCCTCCGCTGCAGAAAGAGCGGCTGCATTTGCAGGCACCAGCAATGGCGGGGTGTTTGAAGCATTATTGGCTGAAATACCGCTGCCCGCCTGGGGTTTAATATTTTCCGTCGAACCACTCGCCGCGGCGACCGCTGCCGGCGACGTGGATGTTGGCGTGCCAAAACTCATCGAGGGCGGCACGCTGGTCGCAGGGGCCGTACTGCCTTCGAGCGTACGCAAGCGCGTGTCGATATCAATATAAAAATCACGCTGCCGCTTTTGCAACTGCTCGTTTTGATTGTTCAGAACTTCAACCTGACCGCGCAGCTTGGCGATCTCGCCGTTGAGCGCTTCGATCTGGTTAAGTAACTGAATAATGCCGAGGTTTTTGATCGCCTCGTCGAGCTTTTGAAACTTCGCATCATTGTCTTTGTTCTGCGCGTCCACCTTCTCGGCTAACTGGGCAATGCGCTTGCGCGCCTCGTCGTCGTCGAACAGCCCCGCCTGCGCGAAAGCCGGCAGCAGAAGTAACGCGACAACAAATGACTTGGCTGCTCGGTTCATATCAGTTTCCAGCATCTAACGTCGACACGCTTAAAACGCGCATCCCGGCTCGCGCCGGGATGGGCCCTCATCAAAACGCGGACGACTACTCGCCGTCGTAAACAATCTCGACCCGGCGATTCTGCGACCATGCCGCTTCGTCTGAGCCTATGGCGCGCGGCTTGTCTTCGCCGAAGCTCACCGACTCCATCCGCTCATTGCCCACGCCCAGTAAGTTAGTCGCCTTGCGGACCGCGTCAGCGCGACGCTGCCCCAGCGCCATGTTGTACTCACGCGAGCCGCGCTCGTCAGCATGACCTTCGAGGCGAATCTTGCGACTGCGGTTGTCAGCGAGATATTTTGCATGCGCCTGCACAATCGCCTGAAACTCGGCCTTCACCGTGTCTTTATCGTACTCAAAGTAAATGATTCGCTTAGACAAAATATTGGCTGGATCTTTCAGCGGACTGATCGCCGATGTCGAGGGCTGCGCTACCGCGGTCGTGGTGGCTGGCGTCGTCGTGGTGGTGGCCGTCGACGCGGTACGCGTCTCAACCGGCACCTCTTTAACCGGCTCTTTGCTCGCGCAAGCCGCGAGCACAAGCGGAACGAAAGCGGCGACAACATACGACGAGAGATTCTTTTTCATTCTTGAACTCCTTCTTGAAATGGCCCAATACCGCAACCTGACAGATCAGATAACCCGGAGCGGCCTGCCGTGCCGCCCCACGCATCGCTATTGCAGCGCTAACGTTACACCAAATCTACTTCGCTGCGGTCGCCGCTAGCGGATAAGGCCCCCACGCGGGTTCACGAACGTCGCCGTTTTGCGACGTCAACCGCTGCTTGACGCGGCCATCCACCGACACCGACCCTAGGCTGCCTTTTCCGGAAACTTTCGATTCAAACAGAATTGTGCGACCGTTCGGCGAAAAACTGGGGCTGTCGTCGCGCGGCCCATCGGTCAGCACGTTGGTGATGCCGCTGGCAAGCTCTAACGTCGCGATGCGTAACCGGCTAGCGCTGTCGCGGGTTACGAAGGCCACGAGCTTGCCATCCGGACTCAGGCGCGGACTGGTGTTGTAGCTGCCCTCGAACGTGAGGCGCTTAGCGCCCACCCCCGCATCGCCACCCGCCACTGGCACAGCGTAGAGTTGCGGCCCGCCGGAGCGATCAGAGAAGAAAACAATTGTCTTGCCGTCAGGCGTAAACGCGGCACCGCTGTCGATGGAAGTGCTCTGTGTGATCCGCCGCGGCTCGCCACCGGCCGCTGGGATTACATATATCTGTGACACCGCATCGCGCGATAACGCTACGGCCAACTCGGTGCCGTCTGGCGACCATGACGGCGCGTAGTTGTCGCCGCGAAAATTCGCCACGACACGGCGCTGTCCGGTTAACAGGTCCTGTACCACCACATTCGACTTGCGCGATTCAAACGTCACATAGGCGAGTTTGTTGCCGTCCGGCGACCACTTTGGCCCGCCAATGGGCTCCAGCGACGAAAGTACGGTCTGCGGGTTGAAGCCATCAGCATCCGCGACCTGCAACTCGAAACGCTGCCCACGTTTTAGGACATAGGCGACCTTGGTTGAAAACACGCCGCGCTCGCCGGTAAGTTTCTGGTAGATCTCATCCGACACTTTGTGCGCGGTGGCGCGGAACTGCGTCGCAGGGACGACAATCGAACCTGACGCGATCTGTGTTTGTTTGCCGACATCAAACAGGCGGTAACGAATTTCATAGCGCCCATCGGGCTGCACGCTGATGCCGCCGATCAACAAGGCCTCGGCCATCCGAGTGGTCCAGTCAACAAAATTGACCTCGGAAGGCTCGGTCGGCAACACGCTGATCGCGCCAGTGGTGACCAACCGGAATAAGCCGGTACGCGCCAGATTATTGACAATGATCGGCGTGAAATTTTGCGGCGCCTGCGCCTCGCCACGAAACTCGACGACGGCGATCGGAATCTGCCGCCCCGCGCTGGTGGTGACGTCGATGGTCAACTGTGCGTGCGCGGCACCCGCCGCCAGCAGCGCTAGACCGAAACCGAGGAATTTAAGGAGGAACGTTTTTTTCATCGCTATCGTTCGTGTTTGATATTCAGTAAAAGTTCACGTTGTCGGCCGAGTATTTCAGGATTGTCCGGCACCGGCCA
>JAYVUH010000369.1:0-4082 GCA_043788115.1 Burkholderiales bacterium | reverse complement strand
ACTTGCGGCTGCGCGGATTGAACACGGCGCGCAATCATCGCCGGTAGTCGGTGCAACGTCTGCGGACCGAACACCAGATCGACGTAAGGCGCGCGTTTGACCAGCGCCTCACCTTCCTGGGAGGCCACACAGCCGCCAACACCGATCAACACACCCGGCTTGGCACCTTGGCCGTCCTTGAACTCGCGCAAGCGCCCCAGATCAGAGAACATCTTCTCGCTGGCCTTTTCCCGCACCGAGCAGGTGTTGAGGAGGATCAGATCCGCCTCCTCGACCTTTTCTGTCTTGGTATAGCCGTCCACGGCTTCAAGCACGTCCGCCATCTTGTCGGAGTCGTACTCATTCATCTGGCAGCCGAAGGTGCGGATGAAGACTTTTTTGGATGATGCTGAAGTGGTCATGCGGACTCCTGAAGACGGTGGATAAACCGGGCAGGTGAGAAAGCCACAGCGGCGAATTCGGCCGGAGGACAAGTCTGAAAGACAACGAGCCGCGCAATGCGGCTCGTTGTCGGGTTTGGTGGCCAATCCCTGATTCGAACAGGGGACCTGCGGATTATGATTCCGTCGCTCTAACCGGCTGAGCTAATTGGCCATTTCAGAAATACGGGTTCCCGAAGGTCGTAAATTATGGCCGTTTTTGCCGCCATTGGCAACTCCAACAGGCTTTTGTATGGCTGCCGAGCCGACGGCTAGCCCGGACGCTTGTCGCCATTCTTGACGTACTTATCGAGCCAGCGGTTGGTCTCCCAAATGCGGTGCAAGACCGATTCGCGCCCACGGTAGCCATGGTCTTCATAGGGCAACATCACCAGCCTTGTCGTGCCCCCTAGGCCGCGAATCGCTTGGTATAGCCGTTCGCTTTGCAACGGGAAGGTGCCGGGGTTTGCGTCTGCTTCGCCATGAATCAGCAAGATCGGTGTTTTGATCTGGTCGGCGAAGGTAAACGGTGACATTTGGGCGTAGATGTCACGCGCTTTCCAATAATTGCGATCTTCCGCTTGGAAGCCGAACGGCGTTAGCGTGCGATTGTATGCGCCGCTTTCGGCGATACCCGCGGCGAAGAGCTTCGTGTGGGCCAGCAAATTTGCGACCATGAATGCGCCGTAGGAATGCCCACCGGCGGCAATCTTGTTGCGGTCTGCAACGCCGCGTCTCACCACCTCATCGATCGCCGCTTCGGCACTCGATATCAACTGCGGCAGAAATGTATCGTTCTCTTTGCCCTGCTCGCCAATGATGGGCATGGTCGGGTTATCCAGCACCGCATAGCCTTGCGTCAGGAAGGGCAGCGGACCGGAAAAGCTTGGTCGCACATATCGATAGGGCGAACCGCTGATCTGACTGGCTGCCTCGGCGGTGCGAAACTCGCGCGGATACGCCCACAGCAATAACGGTAGGGGATCATCACCGCGTTTGAAACTGGCGGGAATATACAAAGTACCCGACAGTTCAACGCCATCGCGCCGCTTGTAGCGAATGACTTCCTTGGTGACCCCTGCCAGCGGATTGCGTGGCGTGGCAAACCGCGTGACCACACTCATCTTGCCAATGTTCAGTTCGCGCACAAACACATTCGGCGCTTCCGTGGCGCTCTCCCGTTGCACTAACAGGCGGACGCCCGATGCGGATGCCTTGCCATTAACCTCTGCATCAAAAACACTTAACGGAACGTCATAGTACGGCGCCTCGGAACGAAACAGCCGCTTGGTTTCACGCGTGTCAACGTCCAACCTGTCGACAAATGGACGATCGCCTTCTGCGGAGGCGCCCGCTCCATTCAGATAGATCGCACGACCATCCGGTGAAAAATTGAGTACCCGATACCCTCGTGCGTTGGTCTCGGTAAACGGAACACCCGGATCACCGTAGCGGTCTTCGGTCGAGCGTTCGAAAATCTTCACTGGCGCGCGCATCGGTTCGCTCGGGTAGATCCGCCAAGTGACGGTCTTTCTGGTCTTTCGCGAGACCTCCGTCACCAGCGCAACGCTGTCCGTTCCCCAAATGACGCTCTGTAGCCGCAGGTCGAGTTTCGCCATCATCGCTGGCTCACTATCGAACGGTGCGGCCAGCGTGAACACGTAGTCAGCGCTGGCATTTTTCTTAGCGTCATTCGCTTGCGCCCACGCGATGGTCGCATTCGCATCACTACGCCATACATACTGACGGGGGCCTTTTCGAACAGCATCCGGATCGGCGTCTTCATCTTCGGCAAGAGGAAGGTCTGATAGCACGCGTACGACACTACCAATGTTGGCCTCGAGCGCGTCGCGGATTTCCGCTTTGACAGCGAAACGGGTGACCGGAACGCTATAGGAGAACGGGCGCTTCACGGTCTGAATCAGCGCGTACTGACCATCCGGGGAGGGTGACATGCCACGCACAATCCCGCTGGCAATCGTGCCCGCACGGCCGTCCAAACCCACGCGCAACACCTCGGCCGAGCCATAGTATTCAAACAGCGTCTCGTCATGCGGCGTCTTCAGTAAATCTTGATAGGTACGTGCGGCGTTGCGCTTGCCGAGATTTTCCTGCACCAAGGGACCGCCGACGGTTGGCGGTGCCTTTGGCGGGGCACCGCGCGTTGCCGGCACAGCAGCGACCAGCAGCGATTTGCCGTCACTGAACCAGCTGAATGGCCGACCGACGATTCCGTTCAACGCACGTTCGGTAACGCGTCGCGCCTGAGCACCATTAGTCACATCTACGACCATCAATTCGATGGTGCTTTCTTTGACGAGACTGAATGCGACTTTCTTGCCGTCCGGTGACCAGACTGCATCACCGATACGCGCGTTCGCCGGTAGGTTCTGAACTGTTTTCTCAAACCGGTCGCTAAGTCGTATTAACTTGATGGCGGTCGCGTAGTTGCTGCGACTCAATTCGTTGTTTCGCGGATTTATCCGGAGTCCAGCGAGCCGCAGTTCAGGCTGACTCAGTTCAGTTACAGTCGGAAGCGCCGGCCGCTCCAACAACATTAACCAGTCATTGGTGGGCGACAACGAGGTCTGTGGTATCTGTGCTGCATCGACCATATCGACGATGGCCTGCGCTGGCACTTGATACTTGCTGGTCTCGTTGCTTGTCGCCGTTGCTGTTGCTGTCGCTGTCGCCAACAACGTCATCGCCACACGCGCTGACAATGCGAATACCGGAGGGATCAGAGCAATGGAAAGGCGTTGGATTTTCATAAGCGGGTATTCAAGCGCAATAGCTTTGTGGTTATGACCAGAAGGTATCGCAGAGGAAAGGGGCAACGGGGAACGACACATCTAACAAGCATGCGAGTTTACTCTCGTGCGGGCACTAAAACAGCCTCCGTCCATGTCGATGCGCTGGTTTGCTTTTGGCGGCAAACAGGAGTAATGTTGCAACGCAATAACTGATAAAAATTACATCCTCGTTGACCAAATTCCACCCCGCAAAACCCGCGCAGCACATCGTCTCTACGATATCGGTGCTCTGGTTCGTCTGACACCTACTCCGCATGGAATCCTCTGATAAGAAGTTAGGCGCACTAACCATTGGTGCGATCGGTGTCGTTTTTGGTGACATCGGAACAAGCCCGCTGTATGCGCTAAAGGAATCATTTCACCCAGCGCATGGCATCCCCTTGAACTCGACGACGATCTACGGGATTCTTTCGGTGATGTTTTGGGCCATGACTGCCTTGGTGACAGTCAAATACCTTCTATTTATGATGCGCGCCGACAACAAAGGCGAAGGCGGCATTCTGGCGTTAACCGCCCTTGCACAACGCTGCTTCCGCAAGGGCACCAGGCGCCACTGGTGGGTCGTCGCGCTCGGCATGTTCGGCGCTGCAATGTTTTATGGCGACGCGGTTATTACCCCGGCAATGACGGTCCTTTCCGCAGTTGAGGGCCTAGACATCATCACCCCGGCATTCTCGAAATTTGTGATGCCGATTTCCATCGGCATCATCGTTGGCCTGTTCGTGATTCAACGGCACGGAACGGCAACGGTGGCTAAATTCTTTGGCCCGACCATGGTCGTTTGGTTCTTGGTTCTTGCGCTACTCGGGTTGATGCAAATTGCAGAAAACCCGGGCGTTTTGAAGGCGCT
>JAYVUH010000368.1:0-6627 GCA_043788115.1 Burkholderiales bacterium | reverse complement strand
TGTGACGCTGCGCGTTCGCGTTGAGCAAGATGTGCCGGAACGGTTGACGGGTGATTCAGCCCGGTTAATGATCACGCTCCGCAATCTGATCGAGTGCGCAATTGTCGCCTTTCCAGCCGTCGATGCGAACGTGGCCGCGCCAGATGACGGTAAGCTTGCCGAAGTCACCCTGGTCATCTCGCCCGAGTACACCGCTGAACAACAAATTCATTTGTCGTTTGGCATTGAGCAGGTCGTACGCGCCGGCACACCGCGGCTGAAGGTGTCTTCACCTGCGGCGACGTTGCAGTTCGCGTTGGCCCGTCAGATTGTGCGGGCCTTAACGTTGGGCAATCAAGGCAAGCTCGACGTGCTAGAGCGCAAAAGTGGCACCAGCTATCAGTTCACCTCTGCGTTCCCGTTCGACGCCACCAAGCTGCAACCTGCGCGCCCCACGTTTGTGACACTTACCGCACTACCACTACTGATTGTCAGCGCCAACGTTGAGGAGCGGAAAGTGCTCGCCGACATGGCCAAGAGTTGGCGGATGGCGCCGCGCGAAGCCGACAACGCCAATGTCGCACTCGAGTTATTGATGCGCTTGGCCAGGGAAGAACAGGCGATTCCGCTGGTCATCACATCCGATCGTCTTGCTGCACACGACGGTTTTTTGCTCGCGTTTCGCATCAAGCAGCATCCAGCGCTTCGGCAAACCGGCATCATCATGCTGGCCGCAGAGGGTCGCCCGGGTGACGCCATCACGTGTCGCGAAAACGGTATCAGCGCCTACTTACGTCAACCGGTGGTACCGCAACAACTCAACGAGGCGATTACCGCAGTGATCGGCGCACAGGAAGACGCCGAATCTACGTCCACCCTGATCACCAGACACTCACTTCGCGAGCAAAAGAAAGCGTCGGTGCTGATCATCGACGCCGAGCGCGACAAAGCCATGTATGCGGCGGCAGCGCTGAAGAAACGCGACTATCGTGTCGTGATCGTGACTAGCGCCGAGGAAGCGTTCGAGACGATGGTCCAGGAGCAATTCGATGTCATCGTGGTCGACCCGGAAGGCGCGGGATTTGTCGAAGGGATCAATATCGTCGCCACGCTAAACTCACGCGTCGGCGAAGGACGCGAGCCACCCAAAATCCTGCGGGCCAGCGAGTCACCGCTAGGCGGAAAGACCGCTTACGCAGGCATGGTGCTCAAGCCGTACGCCAAGGATTCGCTTCTCAATGCGGTGGCCGGCCTCGGACTGGGGGCACCCGGCTAGCGGGGTGTCCACCGGTCAGGTAGTCGGGTAAGGGCCGCGCACAATTTTTCCTGAATGTCGAAATGGATGCGGTTCAATCGTCGTATCAAAGCAACTTGCTGAAACTTTCCAACTTTTTCAAAGGAGATTCTGATGCAATACATGCTGCTGATATACGGTGATGAGAAGAGCTGGGCGACCATGCCAGCCGACCAACTCAAGAAAATGTACGCTGACTACGGTGCGTTTACCGAGGCGTTAATTGCATCAGGCGCCATGCGCGCCGGCTCGGAATTGAGCCCAGTCGCGACTGCCACGACGGTTCGCGTTCGCAATGGCAAAGTACAAGCCACGGATGGGCCCTTCGCCGAGACTCGCGAACAGCTGGGTGGCTACTACATCATTGACGTCGACCACCTCGACGAAGCGATCAAGTGGGCAGCGAAGATCCCATCAGCCCTCGGTGGATCGATCGAGATTCGCCCGCTGGTCGAAAAGCAGCTCGGCTAAGCGCATGATCCTCGGTCGCATACTCGATGCGACCGCGCGGCGTGAGCACGGCCGCATCCTGGCCGGGCTCATCCGCGCATGCGGTAACTTCGACCTCGCCGAAGAGGCGCTCCAAGATGCGTACCTCAAAGCGGCCGAGCATTGGGGACAATCGGGCATTCCAAATAACCCGGCGGCGTGGTTGGCGACGGTCGCCCGCCATCGGTTGATTGACTTGCTGCGTCGGGATGGGCGCACCGCTGAGGACAGCGAAGCCATTCTTGACTCGCTGTCGAGCGTCGATGAAACCAACGCAGACGCGACCTTCACCGACGACGACCAACTGCGCCTCATCTTTACCTGCTGCCACCCAGCCATCGCGCCGTCTGCCGCGACCGCACTTGCACTACGTACGATCTGCGGCCTGTCGACACGAGAAATCGCCCGTGCATTTGTCGAGCTTGAGACAACGACTGCGCAGCGACTGGTGCGCGCCAAACGAAAGATCGCCGACGCCCGCATTGCCTATGCGGTGCCCGACGCAGATCTGCTTCCGGCACGGCTTGCCAGCGTTTTCGCCGTGATCTATCTGGTCTTTAACGAGGGCTATGCCTCCACCGCACATGATTCGCTGGTGCGCGCCGAGCTTTGTCTGGAGGCGATTCGGCTCGGCCGTCTCGTCAAGCAACTGATGCCGCATTCGAGCGAAGCACATGGTCTCGTCGCGCTGATGTTACTGCACGACGCCCGGCGGCCGGCACGACTCAGCGCCGACGGTCAGCCGGTGCTGTTGGAAGCCCAAGACCGCACACGTTGGAATCGTGATGCTATTGATGCAGGCCTCAGATACCTTGACGAAGCGTTAGCGATGCGCCGACCGGGGCCCTACCAACTGCAAGCTGCCATCGCGGCACTTCATGCGCGCGCGACGACCGCAAAGGCGACCGACTGGCGGCAAATCTCCCACTTGTACCTAGCGCTCCTCCAACATCTACCGACGCCGGTCGTTGAGCTCAACACGGCCGTCGCGATTGCCATGGCAGGCGACCTCGACGAAGGACTGAAGTGGATCGACCGGATTGCCGCGCGTGGTGACTTGACCGACTACCATCTGCTACATGCCGCTCGGGCAGATCTGCTGAGACGCTCGGGACGCCTCGACGAAGCAATCGGAGCCTACAACGCCGCGCTTGCTCTCACTGCAAACATGGGGGAGCGACAGTTTCTGATGAGCCGCATTCAATCGGCCGGTGGCAAAGTGGCCACCCCTCGTGAGGATATGATCCCAACTATGATCGACTGACGCGCGCGGCCAGCACCGCATCAATGACCTCAACGAATCCTGCGCCATAGCGCGAGTCGGTCACATAGGCCGGCGGCGAGCGCAGCTGATCCTGAAAGTCACGCACGTTGGCAACGCCGACTGAGAACGGAAAAAATTCAAACATCGGTTCGTCATTCGGCGCGTCCCCGACAAACACGACGTGCGACTTGTCAGCATCAAGGTCGATGCCGAACACCTCACGCAACATCAGCTTTGTCGTCGTGAGTTTGTTGAAGTCGCCGATCCAGCCATTGACGTGGCTACCGCTGGCGCGCGCAGTCAGCCCTTCGCCTTCCATGATGGTCCGGATCGTTGCCACGTCTTCGGCCGGCAAGCGGGGAATATCCTCGCAATAATCGATGGCAACATCCGCTTCGCGGTAAGGATTGTCCGATGCCAATGCGGAACCGGGTACCTCAGCCAGAACTCGTGTCGCCGCAGCATTAAGGCGCTGCCGGTTCTCTAGGCGCTCGGCGGTTGCCGCCATGAATCGCCGCACGTACTTCCGCTCGGTGCGGTCGCAGCGAAAGTAGAACGCACCGTTCTCGCCGATGACGCCATCAACCGGCCACATGCGCGCGATATGGTCGCACCAACCGGCAGGCCGCCCTGTGATCGGAATGACGATCAGGCCACCGGCCTTGGCACGCGCCACCGCCGCGTAGGCGTCGGCGGTGAGCAGTCCCGCGGTCGTTATCGTATCGTCAATATCAAAAAGCAAAACCCTAGTATCGGCGGGCACTTCCAGACAAAAATGCGCCAAACTGCGCATCATTGCTTGAGTTTCGCGTTGATGAAGTCGCTCGCGCGCTGGCGCTCGTCGTCGTCCATGTGTAGTCCGCACTTGGTGCGGCGCCACAGAATATCCTCGGCGCTCAGCGCCCACTCCTCGCGCAGCAAAAACTCGATCTCTCGTTCACACAAGAGGTTGAGCCCCATGCCAAAGATCTCACCCATGTCGGCGACGTTGCGCACGCCGCTCAGCACGCGCGCGGCGCGGTCGCCATGCCGCATGACCAGCCGGTGAATGAAGTCCGGTGGTACGCCGGCGTGCTTTGGGATCAACGAGCGCGCGTATTGTGCCGCGTTGTCAACGCCATCGAGCAAACCACCCGGCAATGCTTCGCTCGCGGTCCATGCACCACGCGCCGTCGGCAGGTATGGCGCGAGCTTTTCCAGCGCATGCTCGGCGAGGCGCCGGTAGGTCGTCAGCTTGCCGCCGAAAATATTCAGCAACGGCAGGCGGGGATCGCCCGCATCAACCGTCAACACATCAAGCGTCAACACGTAGTCCCGTGTGATCGCGCTCGGATTATTTTCGCCGTCGTCGTATAGCGGCCGCACGCCCGCGTAACTCGACACGATATCGCGCTCAAGGAGCGGCTTGGACAAGGCCTGATTGGCGGCATCCAGCAGATAGCGCGTCTCTTCGGCCGAAATTTCCGGTCGTACATTGACGTTATCCACGGCCACGTCGGTGGTACCGATCAGCGAGTAGCGCCCTTCGTACGGAATGATGAACACCACGCGACCATCGGCGTTCTGCAACAAATAGGCGTGCGCCTCTTCATGCACACGATTGACGATGATGTGGCTGCCCTTGACCAGCTTGACGCTGGCGGCTGTGTCAATGCCGAACGCTTCATTAATTACTTGCTTGACCCACGGCCCGGCGGCGTTGACCACCGCACGCGCTCGCAACGTTGCCGCCGGTCCGACAGCCGGTGTAACGTCGAGCTGCCACGCCTCGGCGCCACGTCTGGCGGCGGTCAATCGCGTGCGGGTGAGAATAGTCGCGCCGTGTTCCCGCGCTGAGACCGCATTCAGGACCGTGAGGCGCGCATCGTCAACCTGCGCATCAAAATAGACAAACCCGCGCCGGAAGTTCGAACGGAGGCCCGCGCTGTACGTCGTGTCCGGAAACTTGACGCCGCGTGAGGCCGGTAAGCTGGTACGTCCGCCGAGACGGTCATAAAGAAACAGCCCAGCACGCATCATCCAAGCTGGGCGCATGTGCCCGTCGTGCGGCACCACAAAGGTGAGCGGCTGAATCAAATGCGGCGCGAGTCTGAGCAGCACCTCACGCTCTTGCAGAGATTCGCGTACCAACCGAAACTCGTATTGCTCCAGATAGCGCAGGCCACCGTGAATCAGCTTGGTACTCCAGCTGCTGGTGGCACTAGCAAGATCGTCCTGTTCGATCAGCACTACCGACAAGTCGCGTCCCGCCGCGTCGCGCGCAATGCCACAGCCGTTGATGCCGCCGCCAATAATGGCCAGATCGTAAATCATGGCTTCCATTGATCACGAAAGCGATCAAGCCACAGTAACGAAAAAGCAGTCTTGGTATCGGTGATCTCGCCGCGACCAATGCGCTCGACCGCGTCATCGAGTGTCATGGTGAAGACCTCAAGAAACTCACCGTCATCGCGCTGATGGCCCACCTGCCGGACCGCCTTGGCGACATACAGCTCGATGTGTTCATTGGCGTAGCCGATAGTCGGATGCATGGTCAGCACATGCTGCCAGTCATCGGACACGTAGCCGGTTTCTTCGAGCAACTCTCGTCGCGCAGTCTCGCGCGGGTCTTCGCCATCGTCGATTTTGCCGGCCGGCAACTCAATGAAGTGGCGCCCTACCGGATAGCGATACTGGTGTTCAAACACCAGCGTATCCGCGTCCAAAAAGGCCGCGATGACCACCGCCCCCGGATGCAGCACGTACTCGCGATGCGATTCCGAGCCATCCGGCAATCGCACACGGTCGGTATGCATGCGAATGAACTTGCCGTCCACCACTTGCTCGGTCTCGATGTGATGCTCCGTGAGATCTGCGAACGATGGCAAATCTGGCATCGGTGGTTGACTCACAGGTTTATGCCCGCGTCCGGAGGATGGCGACTACAGCGAGCGCTGGATCGCCGACAGGCAAAGCCCCATCAAGCCGGCACCGGGTAACAACCCCAACAACAATACCGTAAAGGCATTCACGCCCAGCAAGGTACGCATGGCCTGACCCGCAACGATCGGCGAGTTGTCGAGCGGCGCATCAAAGTACATCAGCTTAACAACCCGCAGATAGTAGAACGCGCCAATCACACTCATCAGCACGGCGTAGACAACCAACCATGTGTAGCCGACATTGAGAACCGCTTCGAGCACCGATAGCTTGGCAAAGAAGCCGACGAACGGCGGAATGCCAGCCATCGAGAACATCATCACCAGCATCAGAAATGCCACCCACGGTGAGCGTTCGTTCAACCCCTTCAGGTCGTCGAGGTTCTCGGCCTCGAAACCATCACGCGACAGCAACATGATGATGCCGAACGCACCGAGCGACATCGCTGCGTAAGAAATGATATAGAACATCGACGCCGCGTAGCCGTTCTTGGTGCCGGCCAGAATGCCGAGCAACAGAAAGCCCATGTGCGAGATGGTCGAATAGGCCAACATGCGCTTCAAGTTGGTCTGCGCGATGGCAATGATATTGCCAACGGCAAGCGAGGCGACGGCCAGAATTACCAGCATGCCCTGCCAGTCACTCGACCCACCGCCAAGCGCATCAGCGAGAATCCGAATCA
>JAYVUH010000367.1:0-2167 GCA_043788115.1 Burkholderiales bacterium | reverse complement strand
GCAGTTTCAGCAGAAGGATTTTAAGGCCGCTGCGTTGTGGACGAGACGGGCTATCGAGAACGGTAGCAAGGCGGCGCAGATCAAGACCATCATGATTCGCGCGCTGTTGCTAAGTGAAGATTTCGCCGCAGCGACCAAGGAAATCGACGCATCAATCCTTGAGGAACAGAAGGTCGGGCGCGTGCCCGCTCAGGAGATGTTGTTGTTTGCGAGTACTGCAGCCTACAAGCAGAGTAATGATGCGGCGTACATCAATGCCCTTGAGTTGTTAGCCGTGAATTACCCGAGCAATGAGTACTGGACCGACTTCATCGGGCGCGTCGCGCGCAGTCCCAACATTGCCGAACGCTATATGTCGGACATTTTCCGCCTGAAGATGACTCTGGGGCAGCCGCTCACCGCCGCGCAGTATCTGTTTATGGCGCAAACCGCCAAGGGCGCTGGTTTTCCGATCGACGCTACGAAGGTGATGGATGCGGGCATCGCCGCCGGTGTGCTGTCGATCGCCGAGCACAAGCAATTCCGAGATCTGGTTGCCAAAGATGCGGCAGACGATGTGAAGAACATGGCGAAGTCATCAGCCGATGCGGCAAAGGCGAAAGAGGGCCTCGGGCTGTTTAATTCGGGGCTCAACTATGTCTACAACGGGGAAACCGACAAGGGGCTCAACATGATGGAGCAGGGCATCAAGCGGCCCGGCATCCGGCGTCCGGATGACTTGCGATTGAAACTCGGCATTGCCTATGCGTTCGCAGGGGAAAAGGTCGCCGCTGTCGAAACGCTGGCAGAAGTCAAGGGTACAGAAGGGGCGACCGAGGTGGCGAGGGTGTGGGCCGCGTACGCGAAACAAAAATCCGCAGCGGTGCCAGTTGCCTCTCCGGCCGCCGGTTCAACGCCTGCCAAAGCAGCGGCGCCGACCAAGTAGCCAGCGTGGGCTGACTACGCTTTCGGCGTTTTGTTGGTCGACGTGAGCCATTTGGTCAGTGTCATGTTGGCTTCATAGAAATAGCGCTTGACGTCTTCGTAGAGTTCATCCATCTGTCCCTGCGTTGGCAGCGCGTCGTTGGATACCGTGGGTGGTACGCCGGGTTTGGGCGAGAGCCTGCGCGCGGAAAGCTCGAGTGTCTTGCAAGCCGCCGCGACACGAGGGAAGCCAATACTGGCGGAGGAGCCACGCAGGCTGTGCGAGAAATCACCCAACAGCAACCAGTTCGAATCGACCAAACAAGACGCCATTTGCCGCAACCGGTCTTGGGACTTCTCCTGAAACAATGTAATCAGGCCGTTTTCTGCACCCTCAATCTCATTGTCCGCCGGCAAGCCGAGAAGGTCCTCGAGTTGCTCTAAATCGAGGATCGACGTTTCGGTCAGATCCGCCCCAAACCTATGGCCCGCAGCCGATTGTAGACTGCGCGGAGCAAACGTTTTCGGCTGCGTCGATAGTTCTGCTGCGACCGCCTGACGTTGTAGCGGAGGCCGCTCAGCCCCGGCGGGGTTGAGGGCCTTGGCAGGAACACAACGCGCAAGCATTGATTCGAGCTCTTCTCGACGCAGCGGCTTTGAGATGTAATCGTCGAGACCTTCATTGAGGTAGTACTCGCGGTCGCCCGCCAGCGCATGTGCAGTCATGGCCACAATCGGCACGCGCCGTATTCGTTCACCATCGAGACTGCTCAAAAAGCGTCGTTTCAACTCTCGCGTGGCGGCAACTCCATCGAGAATCGGCATATGAATATCCATGAGCACAATGTCGAGCGATGCTTCGCCAGATGAGAGCGCTTGCGTGGCTGCGTCAACGGCCGCCTGGCCATCCCCAACGATAGTTATGTGGTGGCCGAGGCGGCGAAGCATGCCCTCGACGACCCGCTGGTTGACCTCGTTGTCCTCGGCGACCAGTATGTTTAGTCGCTGGTCGGGAGGTAACGTGCGATTAGTTCTATCGCTCGCCGCCTTCACGACGCTTGCCAGCAGAGGTCGATCGGCCGAGTTGTTCGACTTCGAGCCCGCATACTCGGTATCGTAGATCGGCTCACGCGTGAACGGTCTTGTCGCCACGTCGGTCCGCACCGCTGTGGTGGCGGCTTGCATCAATACGTCGAACATTCTTGCGCGGGCCGCAGGTTGCATGACAAACAAGTCATGGCGCATCAATTGAAGGTTCGGTTGC
>JAYVUH010000366.1:0-2231 GCA_043788115.1 Burkholderiales bacterium | reverse complement strand
GTGCACTTCTTCAACAACCACTTCCGCCCAGAGAAATTCCCGCTCGACACGGTGATGTTCACTGGGGCCATGACACTCGAGCACTTCGTGCGCGATCATCCGCTGCACTACAAGCGGCTGGTTGAAAGCGGTGAGTTGCACAAGTATTTGGTCGATGAACCGTCGAAGCCGATGAAACTTGGCTCACAGATCCTCGGCTATGCGTTGATCGCATTCGGCTTAACGTTGCTGATACTGATCGGCACTGGCTTCGTCGGCAGTTTTTCGTAGATCTGATCAGGCACGACGTGGCCTGATCAATTTCAAACCCGCTATCGCACCCGCTATTGATTCTCCACAATAGCGGGTGCGTTGCCGATGGTAGATTGGCCTGAGGAGTTCGTCGGATTTTCCGGCGTCTGCATTGCCCAGTTTGGGTCGCCGAATATGCGCTGCCAATCAAGGTTGTTGCCGATCCGTGGTCGCTGGCGTCGGTGCCAACACTAGCAGTCGCGGTACGTGGAACGGACTCCGCTTTGGAACCGAGGGCACGCACATCCTCTCGCTTCGCGCTCAACGCGCGGCGGATCGATCTGGCAAATGTTCAAGACGAATCTCAGACTTAAAGTCAGCATCTATCTGGCCATCGTCTTGTCGCCAGCAGTCGTCCTCTTCCCGTTTTTGATCGTCGAACATCAGCAAGAACATTTGCAGACCGAAATCGCTGGGCACGTGACACAAATCTCGGAAGTCATCGTCAAGAGCACGCGCCACGCCATGTTGCTGAACCAGCGCGACATTGCCAGCAAAATCATTGAGGACATCGGCAAACAAAAAGGTCTTGAGCGGGTGCGGGTGATGAATAAAGATGGCACCATCATTCACTCGAATCATGCGTCAGAAGTGGCCTCTTCCGTCTCGCAGCAGGCCGCGCCCTGCGTCCATTGCCACAAGACCAGCAAGCCACTGGAGCGCATTCCCAATGACCAGCGCTGGCGCATCTACACCAATTCAACTGGACAGCGACTGCTGGGCGCGATGACCGCGATCCGTAATGAGCCGTCATGCGCCACCGCAGCATGTCATGAACATCCCGCTAGCCAAGCGGTGCTCGGTATCGTCGATATCGCCTATTCCTTGGACGAAATCGACCAGACACTGAATCGGCATGCGCTGTACCTTGCGGGCATTTCGGTCGGCGTTATTCTGGCGCTTGCGATCGGCGTCGGCATCTTGCTCCAGCGCCTGATCTACCTGCCGCTGAAGGATTTAGAATCTGGTGCGAAAAAATTATCGGCAGGCTTTCTCAATCACGAAATTCCGATCCGCAGTACGGATGAATTCGGTCGCGTGGCTGCTTCGTTCAACCTGATGACTGCGGCGCTCAAAAAGTCGATGGCGGACATGCATGATCTCGTGCAAACGCTCGAATCAAAGGTCGAAGCGCGGACGCAAGAACTGCGGGTCGCAGAAGCCGAGGTAGCACAGGGCGAAAAACTGGCATCGGTCGGATTGCTGGCCTCTGGCGTGGCGCATGAGTTGAATAATCCGCTCACCGGTGTGCTGACCTTTACCTCGTTACTGCGCCGGAAACTGCCCGATGGCAGTCAGGACGCTGAAGATTTGGATCTAGTCATCCGCGAGACCAAGCGCTGCGCCAGCATCATCCGGCGATTGCTTGATTTCGCGCGTGAGAAAGTGCCGGTCAAGGGGTTTTTTGACCTCAACCAACTGGTCGAGGAAACGGTGCGATTTGTAGATCGACCTGCATCGTTGCAACAAGTCGAGATCAAGACGGCACTCGATCCGTCACTGCCGCAGGTCTGGGGCGATGCGGATCTAATCAAGCAGGTGCTGCTGAACATCCTCGTCAACGCCGAGCAGGCGATCGAGGGTACCGGCACGATCACAGTGACCAGCCGTGCCTTTAATGAGCCGGCAGCGACCCCGGGGATGGTGCCAGTACCAATGGTAGAAGTCGTCGTTACCGACACCGGTTGCGGTATTCCAGAGGCCAATCTACAGCGCATCTTCGACCCGTTCTTCACCTCCAAGGAAGTCGGCAAGGGAACCGGTCTTGGCTTGTCCGTCAGCTACGGCATCATCCGCGCACACGGCGGCAAAATCAAAGTAGAAAGCGCGGTCGGCGAGGGCACCTCTTTGCGCATCAGTCTGCCGATCAATTCGCCGTTCGAAGAGCACGCACAATCAGCCAGCGAGAGCAAAACATGAGTATCAGGATTTTGATCGTT
>JAYVUH010000365.1:0-2071 GCA_043788115.1 Burkholderiales bacterium | reverse complement strand
CCGACCAAATGCCCCTGCGTGTGGGTCAGACGGGTGCCGCCTTGCACCAAGGCTAGCCCGAAGTCGCTCAGCACATACCGTCCGCCCGCAGATAGCAGGATGTTGCCCGGCTTTACATCGCGATGAATCAGACCCTTGTTGTGGGCGTGATCCAGCGCCCAGGCCATTTGCCTGGCGGCATCAAGCACCTCATCGATGGGCATCTTCTCGCCCAGTGCGGCATACTTGGCGATGCGCTCTTTGAGCGTGCCATAGTTCAGATAGGCCATCGCAATGTAGAGCTGGCCCTGATCACACCCCGTCTCATACACCGGCACGATGTTGGGGTGGTTCAGGCTGGCGATGACCTGACCCTCACGCCTGAATCGCGCGATGTACTCATCATCCTCGCTTACCCGTGGCGACAGCATCTTGAGCGCTACCGTCTCACCTGTCTGCCCGTGCCGCGCGAGATATACCGTCGCCATCCCGCCCTGCGCGATGCGGCTGATGAGGGTGTAGGGGCCGATTTGCGTAGGCATGAAAGGGTTCGGCAAGTTCAGAAAGTTCGTAAGGTTCATAAAGTTCTTAGTGCGCCTCGAACCTTATGAACCTTCGAACCTTATCAACTTTCGAACAGACCGGTTAACGTTTGAGCTCCGCCTCGATCGCCGTCTTCAAAAACTCAAACGGCAGCGCGCCGGGCATGGGGCGGCCGTTGATGAAGAGGGTGGGCGTGCCGACGACGCCGAGTTTGCGACCGGTGGCGACATCGGCTTGGACGCGCTCGCGGATGGCGGGATTTTGAGTGCAGTTTTTGAACGGGTCGAGGTCAAGCTGGGTGGCCTTGGCCCAATCGAGCATAAGCGCATCGGTAGCCAAGCCACCGTTCTCTGGCTGTTGGTGTTCGAAGGCGTAACGATAAAAGCCGAAGAACTTGCCGTGCTCACCCGCGCACTCCATCGCGATGGCGATGCGCTCGGACTCCGGCCCAAGAAAGGCAAAGTGGCGATAGCTCAGTGCCGCTTGGCCGGTGTTGACATAGGCCGCGATGAGTTGCGGCTCAGTCTCCAGCGCCAGCTGTTTGCAGAAGGGACACTGTGGGTCGGCAAAGATGACCATCTGAATCGGCGCATCCGCTTTGCCCAAACGCAAGGCATCGCGCGCACCGGCCAGCGTCTCGCTGATGGTGGCCGTCGGCAAGGTGGTGGGCTGTGGCATGACCGTGGCAGGGGCATTGATATTAGCGACGACCACTTGTGCTTGCGGCATAAATACCGCCCCATAGCGTCGCTCAATGATCGGCTGAATCAACGTCGCTGTGGTGAGCGTGAGTTGAATGCCAGCGCCGATGCCGGCGAAAAAAATCAGCACAAAAATCAGGGCGCAGCCGATGACTGCGCCAACCGAGAATGTGCGTTCGGGTAGTTTTAGGGAAGGCTCCAAGTTAGTTCTCCTGAGTGTTGATGCCATATTTGGGCGTGGCGCTAACGCGGGCGCGCACGCGGTTGATCGATAGCGAGAGTGGCCCACCAAAGAAACGCAGCGGCACCAGTTCGACCGTGACGACGACGGCATCCTTGCTTTGATCACACTGTGCGTCGACAGAATTTGCCGTTGTGTCCGCGGGCAGGCTTGCCATGACGGTGTCGATGGCCACTGTGCAGGCCTGAGCGCTCAGCATCACTGTGTTGCCATCAAATGGTGCGACCGTGCTGGCGCCAGCTTGCGCACCGATGCTGGCCAAACCCAGCGCACGGCGATAGGTCACTGCCAGCCCAAGTCCATCGATGGCCAGCGACATGATGATCAGCGTCAGCCCAAGTAGCACGAACGTTAGTAGCAAATAGCCCTCACCACAGCGGGATCGGAGGTGAATGGTGTTGCACATTTGTTTGATATGGGTTGCTCCTTAAATACACGCTCGCCAGCCGTTCGAGTAGCGATTGGTCGCTGAATCGACGACAACGACATAGCGCGATTGCAGGGTTGGGTCGCCCAGCAGCTTGCTAAAGAACAGTGTAGGCATCTGGTGCAAGGTGTAAGTGACCGACACCTCGACCTGGGCGCCGCGCCCCCAGTGGCTGAGCGG
>JAYVUH010000364.1:0-4666 GCA_043788115.1 Burkholderiales bacterium | reverse complement strand
TGGGAACGTAAAATGGGGGATTGAGCCGCATCAATCTAAATATCTACGGCGGAAGCCGCTAGTTTCTCACGAACCTCATCTCGAACCATGACCGCATCGACCTTCACCAACCTGTTTTTAGCGTTCACCACACTGAGCCTCGCCTTCGGCATATGGCTCAGCTTGCGCCACATCGGCCATGTGGCCCGCCACCGCGACGCGGTACCCGCAGAGTTCGCTGACGCCATCTCGCTCGACGCCCATCAAAAGGCCGCTGCCTACACCCTCGACAAGCAACGTTTTGGCCTGACCGAAGAGGTTTTTGGCGTCGTCGTGTTGCTGGTGCTGACATTGGGCGGCGGGTTGGCGTGGCTGTTTTCGCTCACCGATGGCGTGACCGGCAATGTTTACGCCAATGGTATTGCGTTTATCGCGGCGCTGGCGGTGGTCACCGGTGTGCTGGGTCTGCCGTTCGACGTTTACCGCACGTTTGTCATCGAAGCGCGCCACGGCTTCAACAAAACCACCCTCGGCACCTACGTGACTGATGCAGTGAAAGGCTGGCTGTTGGCGATTGTCATCGGTGGCCCGCTATTGCTCGCCACGCTCTGGCTGATGGAGAGAATGGGCGGCTTATGGTGGCTTTACGTGTGGCTGGTATGGACCGGATTCTCACTGTTGATGATTGCGGTGTACCCGACCTTCATCGCGCCGCTGTTCAATAAATTTCAGCCGATGGAGGATGCCAGCCTTAGAGCACGCATCGAAGCATTGCTCGCCAAGTGCGGTTTTAAAGCCAAGGGGCTATTTGTCATGGACGGCTCTAAGCGTTCGGCGCACGGCAATGCCTATTTCACCGGGCTCGGTAAATCCAAACAGATCGTGTTCTTCGATACCTTGATGGCGCGTCTGTCTGTTGAGGAAATTGAAGCGGTGCTGGCGCATGAGCTGGGGCATTTCAAACGTCGGCACATCGTCAAGCGACTGATCGCCATGTTCGCCAGCTCATTCGTCATGTTGGCGCTGATGGGCTGGGTGATCGACAAGCCGTGGTTCTACCAAGGCTTGGGAATGACTGCGGGCATGCAGCAGACCGGTACACCCGCGGTGGCCGTGTCACTGGTGCTGTTCTTTACCGTGTTGCCGGTATTCACCTTCTGGATGACGCCGCTTTCAAGCTTGGTATCGCGCAAACACGAATTTGAGGCCGATGCCTACGCCGCCGAGCAAACCAATGCGCGCGACCTGATCTCGGCGCTGGTGAAGCTTTATCGGGATAATGCGTCAACGCTGACCCCCGACCCGCTCCATTCGGCGGTGTACGACTCGCATCCACCAGCGTCGATTCGCATCGCTCATCTTCAATCACTAACCTCAACAACATGACACTGGCAACCATGCATTGCGCTCCCGGCGGGCAGGCAACGGCGCTCGATGGCGCGAGCATCGACAAGCATCTTGCAACGCTCACGGGGTGGAAGCGCGTGGGTAACGAGATTTGTAAGACTTTTACATTCAAGAACTACTACGAGACGATGGCATTTGTGAATGCGAGTGCTTGGGTATCACACGCCGAAGACCACCATCCCGACATGAGCGTGCATTACAACCGCTGCGTCGTCTCCTATTCCACGCATGACGCTGGCGGGATCACGTTGAACGACTTGATCTGCGCCGCCAAGCTCGACGCGCTCATTAAATGACGTCTCCCATCAAGGCGTTGGTCACCGGCGATTTTGGACGCGAATATCTGGTGATGTTGCCAGACCGCACCGAGTGCGTGGCGTCGCGCAAGGGCAAAAAGCACGACGTGACGTGCGGCGACGAAGTGATTGTCTCGATGACTGGCCCTAAAGCGGCACGCATCGACGAAGTGCTACCACGCCGTAATGTGCTGTTTCGCAAAGACGCGTGGCGTGAGAAAACACTCGCCGCCAATCTTGATCAAGCCGTGATCATCGTCGCGCCACGTCCGAGCTTTTCCACGACATTCCTGAACTTGTGTTTGGTAGCGTGCGACGCGGCGGGTATTCCCGCGACCATCATGCTCAACAAAAAGGATCTGCCAGAATTTGAAGCCGCGTTTGAATCGATCCAGTACCTGGAGCGCATCGGCTACTCGATCATGTCGATGTCGGCCAAGTTCGATATTGAGCCACTGCGGCCGGTGTTGGCGGGCAAGAAAACGCTGCTAGTCGGCGAATCTGGCATGGGCAAATCGCGCACCGTAAATAACTTAGTCATGCGCGACGTCGCCAAAGAAGGTGAATTCTCCGAGGCGCTCGATGCGGGCAAACACACCACCACCTACACGCGACTCTACTGGCTCGACAAAGACACGGCGATCATCGATTCGCCCGGTATGCAATCGTTCGGACTATTCCACCTCGAAGACGACGACATCGCGTACGCGATGCCGGAATTTCGCCACTACTTCGGCGAGTGCAAATTCAACGATTGCGCGCACATGGATGAGCCCGGCTGCGCCATCATCGCCGCAGCGGAGTTGGGCAAGATCGAGCCGCAGCGGATGGCGTTTTATCAGGCGCTCATTGAGCAACTGCGTGAGCTACGCATTTCGCATCCGGAGTGGAAACGCTAAATACCTGTCGCCCCGGGCTAAGCCTGCCCTCGACTCGATCGGGGGACCCGGGACCTGATGCATCGATTGGAGTGAATCATGATCCTTGGCCTTCGTACCGTCATTTATCACGTCAACGACTTAGGTAAAGCCAAAGCGTGGTTTACCCAGTTTGTCGGCCACGCGCCCTACTTCGACGAACCGTTTTACGTGGGCTTCAATGTAGGCGGCTATGAACTCGGTCTGCTGCCCGACGGCGAGGGCGTTGCTACCTACTGGGGCGTGGATGACATCGAGTCAGAAGTCGCACGCACCATTTCAATGGGCAGCACGCTCAAGGATGCCGTTAAGGATGTTGGCGAAGGCATCAATGTTGCTGTTGTCACCGATCCGTTCGGCAACGATATTGGCCTCATCGAAAATCCGCACTTCAAGGTCGGGTTGTGACTGTCCTGCTTAGTCCCTCGACGGTGCAGCCGAACAATTGAATTGTCTTGCGGATCTGGTGTTGAGCCTCTGCCACCAGCTTCCGCGTATCTTCTCTTTCTGTCGGTATCTTCATGAAACTTCGACTCGGCAAAACCACCGAAGCTCAATATATTTAATTGCCGCGTCTATAGAATCTCCCAAAGTCAAAACTCGTTTATCCACGGGTGTTTTCAAGCAATAGTCTCTGGAAAAACCCGTATTTATTAGAGTTTCAACTTTACATAATTTGTTACCAAGCGTAACGCGGCATCATTCTATTTGCGCTCAAATGGTAGATCGTGCATTCTTGCGTGGCCGCAGGCCGTAGCAATATTAGGGCCCTTTCCGATTTCAATTTATGCCGCTAACCAACGCACCGACAATATCAACCCACATACAGCTGCAGCCGCAGGGCCAGACAGCGCCCTCTGGCGAAACGCTGGCCGAGCGTAGCGCAGTGACTTCTGCGCTCCTAGAGGCCACAGCTGGACTCGCAATGGCCACCGATGGGCTGGCCATCATTGGCCGCATCTGCGAAGCGTTGGTTGCCGCCACACCGCACATACGCCTAGCGTGGGCATGGGTAGGCTCGCCAGACGCAACGGTGATCAGGCCCGTCATCAGCGCCGGCCCCGCCATTGAATATGCAAATTCGCTCGTACTGAAGCGCGACGCCTTGGAAGGTCGCGGACCGGCGTTTCGCGCGCTTTGTCACTCGCAGGAGTATTTGACCGAAGTCTCACCGGACTCCGCCTTTGAACCGTGGCGTCATGCCGCCGCGCAACACCACTTCCGTGTCGCCGTCGTTATGCCGCTGAGCCTGCCTGACCCCGCTGAGCGCGGGCTGCTCGTGTTCTACGCCGACCAGCCCGACTATTTCACGCGCGTTGGCATGCAGCCCTTTCGCGCCATCGCTCGACTGTCAGAGGCGGCGTTGAGTCAAGCGGCGCTGCGCCGTCAGTTGGAACGTCAAGCGGCCACGGATGCACTGACCGGCGTGCTCAACCGCCGCGCCATGAGCGAGGCGCTAGAGCGCCAGTTGACGCTGGCGCGCAGGCATCAAAAAATCTTCAGTGTCGTGATGTTTGATATTGATCACTTCAAAGCCGTGAACGACCGTTACGGCCACGCCGTGGGCGATGATGTCATCCGCCACATGGCGCGTGTGGCCAGCGCGCAACTGCGTAACGAGGACCAACTGGCAAGATGGGGAGGCGAAGAGTTTTTGTGTCTGCTGCCGGAAGCCGACAGCGACAGCGCCGAACTCGTTGCCGAGAAATTGCGCGTTGCGGTCTCGCACTATTTCTCCAGTGCGAGTTCATCGGTCGAGACGCTCACGGCAAGCTTCGGTGTTGCAACCTACGACAGCTTTACCCCGACCATCGACCATCTGCTGTTGCGCGCAGACAAGTCCATGTATGTGGCCAAGGAATTGGGGCGCGACCGGGTGATTGTCGGTTAAAAGGCCGCGCTATGTTCTTACCGCCGCTGGCGGCAGCGGCGCAGACGGCACCAATACTGGTCGCAACGGCTGTGGCTGCGGAACGTGGTTGTCCAGCCACTGCTCAAACTGCGACTTGGCCAGCGGGCGGCTCCAGTAGAAACCCTGTGCACGATCACATTGCATGGCCGACAACG
>JAYVUH010000363.1:0-2376 GCA_043788115.1 Burkholderiales bacterium | reverse complement strand
TCCGCGCGGCTGCTTTGCGATTTCAGCGAAAATTTTGGGTGCGCCGAGGTCTTCGAGTGAAAGAATCTTGGACGGAATGGTACGCATTACCGCACCGGCACCGCGATGGTGGTTGAATGCGTTTACGCGAAAACGCGCCAAATTCGGAATTTCGAATGAAAAGTCGCATTCGAGGTTTTCTTCGTACATCTTGCGCTGTCCATCGTTCATGATGTCGTACACCATGCCGTGCACGTCATCATGCGATAGCGCCGGGACGTTGATGCGCCGGACGTCGCCGTGGACCCGGATCATCGGTGGCAAACCCGCCGAGAGGTGCAAATCGGATGCTTTATTCTTGACGCCAAAGGCGAGGAGTTCTGCGATTTCCATTTATACTTTTCTCTCTAAAAACGTCGCAAATACGCTACTGATTATGTCCCCAATTGCTACCAACTTGCAAGGCGTGTACCAGGATCGAGATGCCGCAATCGAGGGACGAAGTGAGCGGTTTTGCAGTCCAGTTGTCGTGCTGGCTGTGTCGAAAACCAAGTCCGCGCAAGATGTCGAATGCGCTTTTGACGCCGGGCAGCACGTATTTGCCGAAAATTACGTGCAGGAAGCGATTGACAAGATACACGTTCTGTCACGCCTACGAGCATCCGGCATCGAATGGCACTTGATCGGTCCCTTGCAAAGCAACAAGGCAAAACTGGCGGCGCAACACTTCGATTGGGTTCAAACCGTCGACCGGACCAAAATTGCGGAGGCGCTATCGCGCTATCGCTTGGAGACAGATCTGTCGCCATTGAACATACTGTTGCAGGTAAACGTGAGTCAGGAATCAACGAAAAGCGGTGTTGTTGCGGGAGATGCGGCAGCGCTGGCGGATCACGTGGTTCGTCTGCCGGGTCTGCGATTGCGCGGTGTGATGTCGGTTGTCGAAAATACGCCCAACGAGCGTACGCTGCGAGGACAGTTTCGCCTACTCAGGCAACTATTTGACGAACTTCAGGGCCGCCACTCGGGTATTGATACACTCTCGATGGGTATGTCCGGAGACTTCGTGATTGCCATCGATGAAGGGGCGACCATGGTGCGCGTCGGCAGTCTGATCTTCGGTGCCCGCCCGCCACTAAATGCCAACCTAGGGAGGGTCTGATCAAGTTCATTCAATTCATTTTGCGGCGATATCGAGGCATCTCGGTTGTTATGCTTCTCGTGCGGTAGCCCCGCAACGCGCCTTCGTCGCATGCCTAGCCGCTGCCCCAATCTCACCACAATCTGAACCAAAGCAACTTAATCAGACCCTCCCCAGACAGCGTATGAAAAAAATATTGTTCATCGGTGGTGGAAAAATGATGCAGGCCATCGCTGGTGGCTTACTTGTGCGCGGTATGGCGGCGACGGCGATGGCCGCCGTGGAGCCAGATCCCGTGGCTGCACAGGCCGTAAGGCAGCTCAATATTGACGTCTTTTCGATAGGCAGTGAGGCTGCGCAACGCTTGGGTGAGTTTGGCACCATTGTGCTGGCCGTAAAACCGCAAGTATTGCGCGAGGCGCTGACGCCGTTCGTCGGCCGGTTGGCAGGGCAGCTGGTCATCAGCATTGCGGCTGGCGTGCGGACCCCGGTTCTGGCAACTTGGCTTGGTGGCCCGAATGTGGATGCGGATAGTGCGCAAATTGTTCGTGCAATGCCCAACACGCCGGCTTTGATCCAGGCGGGTATGACAGGGCTCTATGCTAGCGCTGGCGTGACCCAGGGTTCGCGTGACGGTGCCGAAGCACTGCTTGGCGCGGTGGGCAAGACTGCCTGGTTCGATGACGAGTCAATGCTCGACGCCGTGACCGCGGTATCGGGAAGTGGACCGGCCTACGTGTTTTATTTCATCGAGGCACTCGAGGCGGCGGCAGTGGACATGGGTTTCCGCCCAGAGGTGGCACGTCAATTTGCGTTGGAAACGTTCCGCGGCGCAGCGATGCTGGCCGCATCGAGCGTCGAAGCACCGGCCACACTGCGCGCGAATGTGACATCCCGAAAAGGTACCACCGAGGCGGCAATTGCCGAATTTGACCGCGCCGAACTGAAGGCGCATTTCATTAACGGCGTGCGCGCCGCATCGGCACGGGCGGCCGACTTGGGTGATGAGTTGTCGACGGGACGGCTATGCTGACCCAAGCACTGGTATTTGTTCTCGAAAGCTTGGTCCAGTTATGGATTTTGGCGGTCCTGCTACGATTTTTTTCACAGGCGCTGCGCGCGCCTTTTCGCGCACGCGCGGGCAATCCGCTGGCCGATTTCATCATGGCGCTGACCGACTGGGCGGTGGCGCCCGCACGTCGCGTGTTTCCGAGCGTCTTTAGACTCGATACGGCCTCGTTTGTCATTGCGTGGGT
>JAYVUH010000362.1:0-4764 GCA_043788115.1 Burkholderiales bacterium | reverse complement strand
CCGACCAACCCAATCGCGAGCCCGATGAACAGTGCCGTCAACCCTCGCAGCGGCGATTCACCAAGCACTGCCGAGACGGTGACAAACGCCAACACCATCAAGGAGAAAAATTCAGGCGGGCCAAATTGAATCGCCACGTCAACCACGATTGGCGAAACGAAGGTTAGCGCAACCACGGTCAAGGTACCTGCGACAAACGAGCCGATTGCAGAGGTGCCTAACGCCGCACCCGCGCGTCCGCGCTTGGCCATCTGGTTGCCCTCCATCGCGGTCACGATAGTGGCAGACTCGCCGGGCGTGTTGAGCAAAATGGAAGTGGTTGATCCGCCGTACATCGCGCCGTAGTAGATCCCAGCGAACATGATGAGCGCACCGGAAGGGTCGATCTTCGTCGTAACGGGTAACAACAATGCGATCGTTACGGCAGGCCCGATGCCGGGCAACACGCCGATTGCTGTGCCCAGCGTGACGCCCACCAGACACCAAAGCAGGTTTTGCATGGTCAGGGCAAGTGCAAATCCCTGCATGAGTGAATTCACAACTTCCATCGTTACCCCTTAGCAGTTTGTTGAAATTCGCAATGCCGAAACCGAGTGAACGCGTTGCGTGTCACTGCCCCCTCGCTTCGCTCTCCCCCTTTGGAAAAGGGGGACTAAGGGGGAGAGCGAAGCGAGGGGGCAGTGCCGTCGGTGTCGGCACGCAAACGTTTCAAATCCCTCTCGATCCCACATTTTCCAAAGTGGGAAGTGGGGCACCGAGATCGCCTGCTGAACGCATATAGTGAAATTCAACAAACTGCTAGTCGCGCGATTGCGTCAATGACGTTAGCGACGTTAGCGACATCAGTTAGTCAGTCGGCCGGTGATCAAAACGGCAGTACGCCTGCTGGCAAAGCCAGTCCCAAACCATAAGTGAAGAACGCGTACGTCACGGCTGCAATCGTGAGCCCGATGGCGGTGTTGCGACCGTAGGCGCGGCTATCAAACCCGCGCGCTGCCATCACAAACAGCAATGTGCCGGCGATGACAAACCCGGCAGGAACAATCAACAAACCATTGACGATGAGGCCCGCTGATATCCATGCGAACGCGGGCCAGTGGGTTGGCGTATCGCTGTGGTCAGACTCGTCGACCCCGCGGAAGCCGCCGGTTAGCGACTCCTTGAGCAACAGCAAACCGAGTATCAGCAGCCCTCCCGACACAATCGCTGACATCAATCTCGGACCGACTTTGGCGTAACCAGTCGCTTCCGGCAATTGATAGGTTCCGTAGGCCAATGCGGCCCCGACTAACACCACAAAAATACTGACTACCAACTGTCCGCGATGCAGCACCTTGTTCGGCGCATTTGTTGTTGTCATCACCGGCTCCCTTTCGTTTTTATACGCTTAGCGGACGACGCAAAAAATCCACGTCGTCAGGCCTCACCACCAAACTACTTCGCCAAGTTACTTCTTGAGCGCGAGCTTGCCGAGGATGTCGCCGATGCGTTTGTTCTCGTCGTCGATGTATTTGTTGAACCCGTCACCGGCCATGTAGATGTCGGTCCAGTCCTGCTTAGCCAGCACTTCTTTCCAGCCAGCCGACTTGGCAGTTGTCTCGAGTGCTGCCAACAACGCTTTCTTTTGCGCGTCGGTGATGCCGGGTGCGCCAAACACACCGCGCCAGTTGAACAACTCAACGTCGATGCCCTGATCCTTCAACGTCGCAACGTCGATGCCAGGAATTTTCTTGTCAGCGGAGATTGCCAGTGCGCGGAATTTACCGGCCTTGATTTGTGCCGCGAACTCGCTGTAACCCGACACGCCGGCCGTCACGTGATTACCCAGCAGCGCTGCCTGCGCTTCACCACCACCTGCATAAGGAATGTAGTTCACCTTGGATGGGTCCACTCCCACCGCCTGGGCGATCATGCCGGCGAGGATATGATCCGTACCGCCGGCACTACCGCCACCCCATGACACCGAGCCCGGGTCGGCCTTAAACTTGGCAACGAGTTCCTTCATGGTCTTGATCGGGGACGCGGCGGGAACAACGATCACTTCGTACTCACCAGTGAGCCGCGCCAACGGTGTCACCATGCCGAGGTTAACAGCCGACTTATTCAGGATGATGCCGCCGACCATCACCATGCCGCCGACCATGATGGCGCCGCCATCACCCTTAGCCGTATTGACGAATTGTGCGAGGCCGATGGTGCCGCCCGCGCCGCCTTTGTTGTCGTACTGAACGTTCTTGACAGCGCCCGCCTTGACCATTGCTTGGCCGAGGTTGCGACCAGTGGTGTCCCAACCACCGCCCGGATTCGCGGGGATCATGAACTTGACGGTGTCGAGCGCCGACGCTGACAACACGAACGACGATGCGAGGCCGACGATGAGCGCGCCGAGCAGGCGACTTGCGAAAAATTGCGGGCGGAAACGTGACATGCTTTCTCCTCGATCTGTTGGAATGTTTTGACCTTCAGCTTGTAGTCTATCGCGGTCGGGCCGTAAAAGAAAAAGCCCGGCGACCTTTCGGACGCCGGGCAAACCGCTCTCGGAGGAGAAATTGACGATGATCGCTCATCGCATGTGTAGCAATGCAATCCGCGTGCCAACTTTTCATTTCAATAAAATCAGCCACTTAGCGTGAAGTGCTAAATATTGCGCCGCACTATCATTGGGCAAGATCATCTCTTCGTGCCCGTTGCAAGGGCACAAACGCCCTGCAAAACCGCGCAATCGGACGACTACTGCGAGTCGGTAAGCTGCCATTCCTTCCAATACTTACCGGGTATGCCCCGATAGAAGGCAGTGATTTCAGCGATATCTGCCACCGCGTCGCCAGTCGGCTGAAACAGCGGACCAAAGCCCACGACACGCCGTTTGAAATCGAAGTAAACCAGACAAATTGGCACACCCGCCGTGTATGCAATGTGGATGAAACCGGACTTGAAGCCCTTGTTGAGTTGCCGCGTGCCCTCCGGGGCCATCGCGAATACGATTCGGTCAGCCGACCGAATCGCCTCAGTACAATCACTAACCACGCCGTTAGGCTTGGAGCGGTCGACTGGAATGCCGCCAATGGCGCGCATAAAGCGGCCAAATGGGCCATCGAACAGGGTGTGCTTTCCCAGAAAAGAAATTTTCAGGTCTAGCGCGAACAAGGTCAGGACGCCGATCACGAAATCCCAGTTGCTGGTGTGGGGGGCGACGCTGATCAGCACCTTGGGGACATCTGGCAGCCGGCCTTCAAACTGCCAGCCGATCAGCCTCATGACCGTTCTGCCAAACCATTTGGTCACGGCATTATTGCGGTAGCGATAGTGGCTGGGAACAACGAGGTCGGCAGGGTGCATGTTGTTGCCGCGCAGACGGTCGATGACAGATCGGTGAACCAAAATCCGGCCCGTATCGATTAGCGCTGCTTGATGGCGGTGAGCGCTTCTTTGAGGCTGTCTTCAGACAGCGCATTAACGCTCGACGCCAATGCCTCGGCAGACGGAATCGCGGAAACGGGCAGCTTGGCGATATTGACTTTCTCAACGAACTTCGCCGCGGCACCAGCAACGCGCAGCAAGGCTTCGCGGTCTGACACCATCAACTCGATTTCACTGCGCAGCATCTCAACGGCGGGATGGTCTTTGGATATTTTCATGGTTGTCATTTCCAGCGGGTCGCAAGGTAGGTTGGTTGGCGAGCAGTTTAGCTTTTTGTCGCCACCGGAAGGTTGATCAAAAGATTCTGCGGTTTGAATTTCACGACGTTCTCTTCGTTCATTGCAAGCCCAAGATACACCGGTTTGCCAGCGACATCGGCGCGCATGTCTGCTGCATCCCGAAAGTCGAGTCGAAACAGCGCGACCAAACGGCGCAGTCGATCGTCGTCTACCGGGAGGCCCTGGTACAAGTCGTTGAGAATGGCGGTCGATTCCGTATCCAATCCGACGTGCCAACGCCAAGCTTGATCCTCAATCTTGGGCAGCGGGGTAACCGTGACCTCAATGCCGAAAAAATGCCTGATCCAGCGGCCAATCAGACGACCAAGCGCATCGAGGCCGACGCTGCCGTGCGTGAGGTCGATGACGTAGTTGTAACGATTCTCGGAAAACCAGTAGAGCTGCGCATTCTCGTGCGATAGGACATCCATATTGAGCGTTCGCATCGGCGTGCCCTGCTGGGCAAACAGCCGACCGACGTTGCCAAACCCGCCGGAGTCGGCGAATACTTGGATTGTCTCCGCGTCGGCACTCAGTACGCGCCCGTTCTCGGTAGATACGCGCTGGCGACGGAAAAACATTTCGCCGACACGCACGGCGTACACGGTTTCCGCCTCGTCCTCAGCGCCGTCAAGTAGTCCGCGCACAATCGCGTGCGCCGCCATATCCATGAAGACCGGTGGGAAATCGATTGCGCCAGCCCGGAACGCCTGCAAATAGAATCGTTCGACGGTCACCGCATCGGTGAGCAGCTTTCGCAGGCGCAGAAAATGCATGTAGTTCTCGCGCGTGTCCGCGTCCTCGATCGACCCGATGGCCTCAATCGATATTGCCTTCAGCGGCGCCGTCATCAGTTCGACGTGCAGACTACGTTCGTTCGGCCCCGATTCGGCGATGGGTGCCAGCTCTGGGCGCTGGAGGATCGAGCGAATGTAGCCAGGCGTGACCCGCAGCCAGCCGTGATCATTGCGTTCGAGTTGATTGAAGCCGGAGTCGAGCCAGAAATCTTGCATTAGAGAAGTTTAGCGTGCCAAGCAGCATACATCGCCAGCTGACACTCTTTGGG
>JAYVUH010000361.1:0-2009 GCA_043788115.1 Burkholderiales bacterium | reverse complement strand
GGCCGCTCCGTTTTGACGAGTTCGAAGCGATGATGCGCCAAACCGTGTTTGTCTCGGCGACGCCGGCCGACTATGAGGCGGCACATACTGCACAAGTGGTGGAGCAGCTGGTGCGGCCGACCGGGTTGGTCGATCCGACGCTATCGGTGCGCCCCGCCACCACGCAGGTGGACGATGTCCTGTCCGAGATCAACAAACGCGTGCTGGTCGGCGAACGTGTGCTGGTGACGACGCTGACAAAACGCATGTCGGAAGACCTCACCGACTATCTGGCCGAGCACGGCGTGAAGGTGCGCTATTTGCATTCGGATATTGATACCGTTGAGCGTGTCGAGATCATCCGTGATCTGCGGGCGGGAATGTTCGATGTGTTGGTCGGTATCAATTTGCTGCGCGAAGGTCTCGACATTCCAGAGGTGTCTTTGGTGGCGATTCTCGACGCCGACAAAGAGGGTTTCTTGAGGAGTTCCCGGTCGTTGATCCAGACCATCGGCCGCGCCGCGCGTAACCTCAACGGCATGGCGATTCTGTATGCCGATCGTGAGACAGAATCGATGAAAAAAGCGATTGGCGAAACCAATAGACGTCGCGCCAAGCAGATTGCACACAATCTCGCCAATAACATCACACCGCGCTCGGTGACCAAGAAGATCAAGAACATGATCGACGGCGTGTACGATATGGACGAGAAGCGTACTGAGAAGAAGGCCGCACAGGACCGCAAGAAATATGAAGTCCTGACGGAGAAGCAAATGGAAACCGCCATCAAGCGCATCGAGCGCGAAATGCTCGATGCCGCGCGTAATCTTGAATTTGAAAAGGCCGCCAGACTGCGCGACGAGTTGCGCATCATGCGTAACAAGATGCTGGTACTGGGCGGGCCGGAAAGTAGCGTTGCATGAAAGTGTTATTTGTCTGTATGGGCAACATCTGCCGTTCGCCCACCGCTGAGGCGGTACTGCGCAAGCTGGTCGAAGATGGCCCACTGGCGGGGAAAGTCGATATCGATTCTGCCGGAACGCACGGTTATCACGATGGCGCACCACCTGATGCGAGAGCCGTCACGCATGCGGCTAAACGCGGCTACGACCTGACGCCGCTCAGGGCGCGCGAGGTTAGTCCTAGCGATTTCGAGCGTTTCGACTATGTAATTGCGATGGACGAAACCAACCGGCGGCATCTCCAATCGATTTGCCCGACGCGGCTGCAAAACAAAATTGAGCTGTTGCTCGACTATGGCGGTGAAGCCGACGAGTACGAGGTGCCTGATCCGTACCAAGGCAAGCCGCAGGACTTCGAAGTCGCGTTGGATTTAATCGAGGCGGGTTGCGAAGGCCTTGCTGAGTATCTGCACGACCAGTTACGCATGCGCGGCGCGATGTCGATCAGCATAAAGGACTAGAGCGATGGGACTCACCGTGCTTGATGGTCTATTGCCGCTCGCGTCGTACGTCAAGATACTGGTGGCGCTGCTGGTGATCGTCAATCCGGTCGGCATCATCCCGGTGTTTGTGGCGCTGACTGCTTCGCATTCGGATGCCGAGCGCAAGGTGATAGCCAGAGTTGCGTCACAGACCGTGGCGGTGGCATTGCTTATCTCGGCAGTGTTTGGCGAACGTGTGTTGGAACTGTTTGGCATTTCGATTGCCAGCTTCAAAGTGGCGGGCGGCATTCTCATCATGCTTAGCGCCATTGCCATGATGCAGGCGTCACCAACCCGCGTTCGACAAACCCCGGAAGAAGCCGAAGAGGCAGCGGCGAAGGCATCAATCGCCGTGGTGCCGCTCGGCTTACCGTTGCTAGCGGGGCCCGGCGCCATGTCGACGCTGGTGATCTATGTGTCAGAAAAAAAGACTCTTATGCACCTCGGTGCAGTGGTGCTGGTCGTGCTGCTAATCGCACTGCTGACGTGGGTTGCGTTGAAGATTGCCACCAAAGCAGGGCGCTACATGAGTGTGACGGCGGTGAATGTGGCAACGCGCATCATGGGGCTGTTGCTTGCTGCGCTG
>JAYVUH010000360.1:0-5575 GCA_043788115.1 Burkholderiales bacterium | reverse complement strand
TGGTCCTAACAAGGTGCTGTTCTTAGCTTTTATGGTAAACATATTACAAACCTAATAGTAGTAATAGGAGGAGCGTCTTTTTTGGTACAACTCTAAAACAGTATTCTTAATCAATCACTTATGCGCAATCAAACGCGGAGGATGAAGCGCATTATGAGCGCCTATGAATTGTGGATGAATCCGTGGCAGCTCGCCCTGATGCAAATCTATCCACAAGCTATCCTCAACAACACATCCTGTTTGTTAGCGCACTTTATTTTGGTCTTTATTTGAATATTGACCTTGTTTTGAGGGGCTTTAGCCGCCTTACGTTTTGGTTCAATTACCCTCGCAAGATCTGCATCAATAACGAATGATCTCTGGCCACGACATGATCTGCTTCGACCAAGGCATGTACCCGCCGACATGCATGTAGCACGGTGGTGTGGTCGCGGCCGCCAAACGCTTCGCCAATTTCTGGCAGCGACATGGGTGTAAGTTCCTTTGCCAGCGCCATTGCAATCTGGCGGGGCCTGGCAAGTGAGCGCACGCGCTTTTTGGAGTACATCTCGGCAACTTTGATCTTGTAGTAGTCGGCAACAGTCTTCTGAATATTGTCGATTGAGATCTGGCGATTCAAGACCGCCAACAGATCCTTGAGCGCTTCTTTCGCCGACCCGATGGACACCGGCAGGTTGTTGAAGCGCGAATAGGCAAGAACGCGCTTGAGGCCGCCTTCGAGTTCACGAACATTGGAGCGGATGTGTTTAGCGATGAAGAACGCAACCTCTTCATCAATTGCGGTGCCTTCGGACTCTGCCTTTTTCATCAGGATGGCGACGCGCATCTCCAACTCAGGCGGCTCGACAGAGACGGTGAGCCCCCAGCCGAAGCGAGAGATCAAGCGGTCTTCAATGCCAGAGATTTCTTTAGGGAAGCGGTCTGAGGTAATGACGACCTGTTTACCGCCCTCGATCAATGCATTAAAAGCGTAAAAAAATTCTTCCTGGGTCCGAGATTTATTGCCAAAAAACTGAATATCGTCGATGAGCAGTAGGTCAAGGGTATGGTACGACCGCTTGAAGGAATCAAACGCCTTGTGTTGGTAGGCGCGCACCACATCTGTGACGAACTGTTCGGCATGAATGTAGCGAATATTGGCCTTGGGATTGCGCTCCAACATTTGGTTGCCAATCGCTTGCACAAGGTGAGTCTTACCTAAGCCGGTCGCGCCATAAACAAACAAAGGGTTGTAGGCCTGCCCGGGGTTTTGCGACACCTGCTGGGCCGCCGCGCGCGCCAGTTGGTTGGCTTTGCCGCTGACAAAGGTGGTGAAGGTAAAGCCCGGATTTAATCGATGTGTGGCGGGGGCCGCCGGCGCCGTGGCGGCGCGGGTCCGATCAGATTGTGTGTCGCTCTCGGTGGAAACATCGGCATCAAGGGTGTCGACGGTATTGCCTGCGGCGTGTTCGTCGTCGCCTTCTTCCATCGCCAGCTCGATCATCACAGAACGTGCAAAAAATTTCTCGGCTGCCAACTCGATTTTGCCAAGCTGTCGTTCCTTGACCCACTGCAAGACAAACCGGTTTGGTGCGACCAAAACGAAACTATCACCCTCTTGTTCGAATCGAAGCGGTTTGATCCACGTGCTGAATTGGTGCTGTGATAGCTCGCGCTGGAAGTCTTCAACACAGGCTTGCCAAAAGGGATGCATGTCTAATCGTTGCCGGCGAGAGGTGAGCGGGAGTGTAAAGCGATGCTGAACCCGGGATTGCAGCTGGAGTTGAGTGCGCTGTGTGGTGAATGCGCGGTAAATGCGTGGCAGCTCAGCTAACCAACGCACCCAGCCAGATTGCCCAACCGCGAACCCACTTCCCTAGGGTTGTAATTTTACGCTGAAAACCACGCCGCAGGGCGAGTTATCCACAGGCGAAAATGCAAAAAAATGATCTACCTGGCACCATTAACTAGGAAGGCAATGAACCTGCGCCGAGGCCGAAGGCGGGCCTCCTGTTTTGGGTACAGGGTGTAACGCGCTTGACGAAACCTGAACAAAAACAAGATAATGCCGAGATCTGCCGGTTCAACGGGAACGGCTTTGGGGGACAGCGCGGGCATTGGCAGATCGCAACACGCCCGCCGCCAAGATCGCCCAAGCAGGATTGGTCGAATGCAATGACTAACCAACTGACCGATACCGCATTTCTCTTCAACTTGTAGATCCAAGAGTGACATCATGAAACGTACCTACCAACCATCCGTAGCCCGCCGCAAGAAAACTCACGGTTTTCGTGTTCGCATGCAGACAGCAGGTGGCCGCAAGGTCATCAACGCCCGCCGAGCCAAAGGCCGCGCGCGTCTCGCTGTCTAAGCCTCATCCACGCTAAAGGCTATCCTCGCGCCATGCGGCTCACCTCTGCTGAGGTGAAGCGTTTGCTCGCGCACGGTCGGCGCTCGAACGCCGTCGTGGCGGGTTTTGTCCTTTCCAGCCGCACACTGGTTCGTGAGGACGCATTGAGTTTGCGAGTGGACACGATGGTCTCCTGTGGCGCAGTAGCGGTTAAGCCCACAATTACGCCCACACAGGCGGCGGCCACCATCCCTGCCCGCATCGCACTAGCCGTTCCGAAACGCCAACTCAAGCGCGCGGTCGATCGCAATCTTGTCAAGCGCATCCTGCGTGAAACGTTCCGGCAGCATCAAGTCCGCGACGCAGGCACCGATATATTGGTGACGCTGACCGCGCTGCCAAAAGTGGGTGCAGCAACGACGGCGAAGCGGCCCGCCAGAAAAAACCTTCGACTCGTCGCCACCGCGTTGTTTACCAAGCTCGCCGCACCCGCCGGGGATCGTTAGTGTCTCCGCTAGTGTCTCCGCAAGTGTCTCCTTTAGCACGCGTGCTGTTGATGTTGGTACGAGGATACCAATATGTGTTTAGCCCGTATTTTGGTACCCAGTGTCGATTCACCCCGACCTGTTCTCATTACGCCGTTGATGCCTTGAAGACGCATGGGGCAATCAAAGGCAGCTACCTTACGACGCGTCGGCTGCTGCGCTGCCATCCGTGGCACGACGGCGGTTACGACCCCGTACCTTAATCCCTGAACTGAAACCACCCGCCATGGATACCCAACGCATTATTGCGCTGATCATTTTTTCGTTTTCCGGACTGCTCCTTTGGGAGGCTTGGCAAAAGCAAAGCAAAGCCCCCGTGGCACCACCTGTGCCGATCATTGAGCAGGCACAACGATCTCCAGGCAGCGCGGTACCCGCAGCCCAGCCGCCGTCAGCGACTGGCGGTCAGCAGGCTTCGCTGCCGATCCCAACAGTAAACTTAGGCGCTGTTCCCTCAACGGCTCCCGCCGCATCAGCGCCCGCCATTGCACCAGCCGCCTCTACCAAGACTGTCTCTGTCCGCACAGATACGCTTGCGGTGGAGCTCGACGCGAATGGTGGTGACATTCGCAACGTTGTTCTACTTAAGCAGCTGGCGCGTGGCGATGCGACACGGCAGTTCGCTTTGTTACAAGACAAAGTGGGTCATTACTTCATCGCCCAGACAGGCCTGCTGGGTAATGGATTGCCGAATCACACTAGCAAATGGTCGGCTGCGGGCGAGCGTTTTGATCTAGGCGGCAACGACAAACTTGATGTCGTGTTCACCAACAACGACACGCCGGGCGTCACCGTCAACAAGGCATTTACCTTCAAGCGCGGTAGTTACATCGTCGATGTTCGCTACGACATCAAAAACGATTCGCAGGCCGCACTCACCCCAAAGGCTTACTTCCAGTTTGTCCGCGACGCGAACCCCCCGGAAGGGGAGAGCTCTGGCAGCAACCCGTTTACTGGGATTGCCACTTTTACCGGCCCTGCGGTGTACACCGAGCAAAAGAAATTCCAGAAAGTCACCTTTGCCGATATCGAGAAAAACAAAGCCGACTATGTGAAGGAAGCTAGTGACGGCTGGATCGCCATGGTGCAGCACTACTTCGTGTCGGCCTGGTTGCCGCAGGGTAATGGTGGCCGCGAGTACTTCACCAAACGCGTCACGGAAACGCTGTACTCGGCGGGGGTCATTATTCCCGTCGTTGCGGCTGGAGCACAGCTTGGGGCCATCGCGCCAAATGCGTCTGCTAGCGTGACGATGCCCCTCTATGTGGGGCCGCAAGAACAAGAAAAGCTGAAGGCGTTGGCGCCCGGCTTAGACCTTGTGGTTGATTATGGTTGGCTGACCGTACTCGCCTATCCGATGTTCGTGGTGTTGTCTTTCCTGAATAAATTGATCGGCAACTGGGGGTGGACCATCATCGCGTTCACCATTCTGTTGAAGCTGGTGTTCTTCCCGCTCAATCAGAAGGCCGGCAAGTCGATGGCACACATGAAGTCATTGATGCCGAAAATGGAGGCCTTAAAGGCGCGCTACGGCGATGACAAGGTAAAGCTAAACCAAGGCATGATGGAGCTCTACAAGACGGAGAAGGTCAACCCGTTGGGCGGTTGCCTGCCGATCATCATCCAGATCCCGTTCTTCATCGCGCTCTACTGGGTGTTGCTGGGTGCGGTTGAGCTGCGTAATACGCCGTGGATGGGCTGGATCACCGATTTGTCGACGCCGGACCCTTACTATGTGCTGCCGGTGCTGATGGGCGCGTCGATGTTTATTCAGACAAAACTGAACCCGCAACCAGCCGACCCTATTCAGGCGAAGGTCATGCTGATTCTACCGATCGTGTTTTCGATCATGTTCTTCTTTTTCCCGTCTGGCTTGGTCTTGTACTGGACCATGCAGAACATTCTCGGCATCGGCCAGCAGTGGTACATCAACAAGACGTTTGGCACCGCGACGGTGAAGGTCGCGCCGAAGCGCTAGCCTGCTGGCGCTCCCAAGGCCGTCGGCGCGCGAGTGCCGACGGCTTTTTTACGGGCAAATCACGCACAATATGGGATGAATTCGAACCTAAGACGTTTCACGTGAAACCTTCTTCCCCAACGACGATCGCCGCAATCGCCACTCCCATCGGCCGAGGTGGCGTGGGCGTGATTCGCGTTTCCGGTCGCAATCTGGCGGATCTAGCGCAGACGTTGAGTGGCAGGACCGTCGCGCCGCGTACCGCAACACTGGCGAGCTTTCGGGATGCCGACAACGCGGTAATCGACCGAGGCTTGCTGTTGTACTTTCCGGCGCCTCACTCGTACACCGGCGAAGACGTGATCGAGCTACAGGGCCACGGCGGCCCAACAGTGATGCAGACGCTGTTGAAACGTTGTTTGGCGCTTGGGGCAAACCTCGCGCGGCCGGGCGAATTCACGGAACGCGCGTTCTTGAATGGCAAGTTGGACTTGGCTGAGGCCGAGGCGGTCGCCGACCTTATTGACGCGGCCTCGGAAGAGGCCGTCAAATCGGCAGCGCGATCACTATCAGGCGAGTTTTCGCGCAGGGTGCACGCCCTCGTCGAGCGGCTGACAGATCTGCGAATGCACGTCGAAGCGTGTATCGACTTTCCCGAGGAAGAGATTGATCCCGCTGACCGCGCGGCACAGCAGGCAAAACTGGCAACCATACAAACGCTTTGGGCGGACTTGTCGCGCGAAG
>JAYVUH010000359.1:0-4991 GCA_043788115.1 Burkholderiales bacterium | reverse complement strand
GTCTGCTTGTCTTCCAACGGTATCTCGCGGCCCTGGATGTAAATGCGCTCCACTTGCGTACGAATGTCGAGCGGATCGCCGTCCGCCACGAAAAACGTTGCGTGTTTGCCGCGTTCGAGCGAACCAAGTTTGTCGGCAGCACCTAGTATTTGCGCTGGATAGAGCGTGATCGCTTTCAATGCTTCCGCGCGGGGCAGTCCATACGCGACCGCCGTGGCGGCTTCAAACGGCAGGCTGCGTTCCATGGCCGCGTCGAAGGCCGAGCCCCCGCGGGCGATCGCAAACGGCACGCCAGCTTCCTGTAAACGCGCGGCCAGTTTGAACGGCGCATCCCACTCCTCACCACGGCGCAGCGGCAGCCGGTGTACACCGCCGATGATGACCGGCACCTTGCGCTCGGCCAACAGCGGCGCGATGCGCCACGCATCCTGCCCGCCAACGATCACAAGTTTGATGCCGAAGCGCTCGGCAAATGCCAGGGCATAACGTATCTGCGGCAGCTCATCGGCGTAGACAAACACCGGTCTTGGTTGCGCTTGATTGAACACAGCGCGCATCGCTTCCCAGCGCGAGTCGATTGGCGTTGTCGGGTCTGCGCTGCGCGTCTGGTGGTAGGCGCGCGCCGATTCAAACGCATCTTCGAGGGCGCGCAGCCGCTGGTTAAGCATGCGCTCCATGGCTTCGCGTGCGCTACCCACAGTCGAGACCGCAGGGGCGAACACAGTAGCCGATGAACTCATCCGCATCGACGGCAAGCTCACATGCAATCCCACCTCTGCGCTGACGCCCATCTCTTCCCAGTTCCAGCCGTCAAGCTGGATCAGCGCCGAGGTTCCGGCGATGAGCGTGGCCGCACTCGCGCGCGGTGCTGCCAGCGCCAGTAACACACCGTTGGCGCGCGTCACTGGAATGAGTTCGCTATCGGCATTGACGGCGACAAGCGCACGCGAATTCGGATTGATGGCACCGACCTCGCTGGTATCGACCGTAGCGCCTACCGACTGCACTTCGACCAAGCCGAGGGTGGTATTGGCTGCGATAAAGCCCGGGTAGATGTGCTTGCCGGGAAGCGCGACCACCGTCGCGTTGGGCGCATCGGGCACACTGGCCGCGTTGCCGATAGCGACGATGCGCCCCTTGTCGACCAACATGCGCCCATTAACAATCGACTCACCAGTAATCGTATGCAGGGTCGCGCCGGTGATCATCAGCGGCTTGCTTTGCGCAGGCGGTGGGACGTTGGGCGTGGCGACCGAATGTGTCGATAAAAGCGCGGGCGAAAGCAACAACACAGCGGTCGCAATCGCGTTCAGCGAACGCGACGAAAGCGACGAAAGCGGCCAAGGCGGCGCACGCAACGTGCAGGGCAAAATCCCCCTCAATCGCTCCTTCGGCAGGCTCAGGACAGGCTCTTTTCCAAAGGGGACGGTAGGCGTGTCGGTGTTCATATTGGTCATATTCATTTTGCGTCCTCCGTGCACTCGTGCCAAGCGCCGCCATCCCAATAGGTGTGGCGCGATTGCTTGGCATCGTGCAGCCAGCGTTGCATCGCCATGTATTCGAGCACGTCGCGCACCGTCGCGTCTTCGGTCGGCCCGCCATCGGCGCCTGGCGGTCGTCCGCTCCCTCCAGCGCTTCCGGCACCTCCCATGCCGCCCGGCGGCCCGGCTAAGCGCAGCATGCGCGCCGGCAAGGCCTTGGCCATCAATCTCTGACGTTCGCCCGCGTCTTGTACACGCAGACTCGTGTCGCTTTGAAGGTCGAAATACTTGCGGCCGTCGATCCAAGTCTGTTCTGCGCGTGCATTGGTCGACAGTGGCGAGGTATTCCAAATCACGAAGTCTGCGTCTTTGCCGACGTCGAGTGAACCGGTACGATCGTCGATACGCAGTTGTTTGGCGGCGTTGATCGTCACCATGTTGAGTGCGTCGGTTTCGCTCACACCGCCGTAGCGCACCACCTTGGCTGCCTCGGTGTTCAAGCGCCTCGCCAACTCGTTGCTATCCGAGTTCAGCGTGGTGAGCACGCCGGCACGATGCATCAGCGCCGCGTTGGTCGGAATCGCATCGTAGACTTCCATCTTGTACGCCCACCAGTCGGAGAAGGTCGAGCCACCGGCGTTGATTGACGCCATGGCGTCGGCCACCTTGTAGCCTTCGAGTACATGCTGGAAAGTCGCGACCGTGAAGCCGAACTCTTGCGCAATGCGCACGAACATCAGGATTTCGTCGGCGCGGTACGAGTGGATGTGCACCACGCGCTTCTTGTCAAGAATTTCACCCAACGTGTCTAGTTGCAGGTCGCGGCGCGGTTCGGCAATGGTTTTCGGATTGGCGCCGCTTTTTTCACGATACTCGGCCCAACGTTTTTGGTATTGCCGCGCGGCCGAAAAACCGTCGCGCAGAATTTGCTCCACACCCATCCGCGTTTGTGGATAGCGCGAGCCGGCACCTTCACCCCGATTCGCTTGTTTCACGTTTTCGCCGAGTGCGAATTTGATGCCCGGCATCGCGCCCGCGAGTTTGAGCGCTTCAGCTTCGCTACCCCAGCGGAACTTGATGACTTGATTCTGCCCGCCAATGGTATTGGCCGAGCCGTGCAACACATTGGCCGCCGTCACGCCTCCTGCCAGCTGGCGATAAATGTTGACGTCGGTCGCGTCGATCACATCGCCGATGCGTACTTCTGCGGTGATCGAGCTGGTCGATTCGTTCACGCCACCGATCACTGCCGTATGCGAATGCGCGTCGATAACACCGGGTGTGATGTGCTTACCTGCTGCATCGATCAGCGTCGCTTCCGGAGGGGCTACAAGAGATGCCCCCACAGCAGAAATCTTGCCGTCGCGCACCAACAGGTCTGCGCGCTCAAGCCGACCGGCCTTCCCGCCGGTCCAGATGGTCGCATTCCTGATCAGCACAACTGCCGGACGCGCGGCAATGCTCACGCTGTAGGCACCAAACGGATAGGTGCCCGCCAGCGGTGGCGTCGGCTCTTCTACGCGCGCGCGGGGAGGCGTCTCAATATGTGCGGCGCTGCGCGTTGCCGACCATATCACTTGTGCGCCGCTCGCTGATTGCATGCTGCCGCGTAATGTGTTGTTGCCCTCGCCGAGCGCTTCGGCGATGACGGTTTGCCGCTCGCCCGTTACAGGCGGCACAGGCGGCGTCGGTTCAGCCGCAGCGGCAGCCGCGCCGGGAATCGGTGGTTTGCGGCACGGCATCGCCGCGACGACTTGCCGCGCACGCACGCTGATGTCGCAGGCGAGCCCGTCGACACTCAAGGTCGGCCGTGCTCGCGTCCCCGCAACTTTCCATTCGCCGGTCTTACCTGCCGCGCTCACACTCCAGGTGCCGCGCGCGTCGAAGCGTTGATAGGCCTCGCTCACATGCGGTTTGCCATCGACGAAGTTGACTTCAACTTCAGCGGTGTCGCTGGTGAAGATGTCCCCGCTGGCGACCGTGACGTTGGCGAGCTTGCCAACTTCTAGCGTGCCTAAATTGCCGCTACCCAGCAGCTTGGCGGGTGTGGTGGTGAGTGCGGCGAGCGCGCCATCGACGCTGAGCCCGCGTTTGACCGCTTGACGCAACTGCGGAAGAAACTCTTTCGCATCGCGCATACCGCCCGCCGTGATGGCGAACTCGACACCCGCGCGCTGCAAGTAGAGCAGGTTCGACGGCGCCTGTTCCCAGTGCTGCAATGCGTCGAGCGGCACGTCGATGGCCGTGTCCGGGTTTTCAATCTCCGGCGGCGGCGGGAAGTTAAGTGGCACGACGACCGGCATGCCGAGTTGTTTGAGCTGCGCGGCGCGTCGGTACTCGTAGCCATTACCCTGGATGGCGACGCGCAGCGCGAACTCGTCGCGAAGGCGGGCGATGCGCTGATACTCCTGTTCGGACTCGGCATGCACCATCAGCAATTGTTTGCCGCTGATTACCGGTTGCAGCGCCTCAAGCGCCGCGTTGACTTCAACACGCTCCGCGCTCTTGCCCGCATTGGCGTACCAGCGTGCATCGTAGAGCGACTGGCGCGCCAGCGCGATCGCACCCATCATCGAATTCGGGTAGCCGACGTTGGCGCCGAAGCCGCGCTCGAACTCGAAACTCGCGTGTTGCGCCACGCGTGTCTGCAACACCTGTGATTTCGCATCGACGCCGTCTTGCAATTGCACTAGTGCGCTTTGGCCGCGAAACACACCGATCGCTGGTGCAGCGAGCACCGTGGTGAAGCCTTGCTCGCGCGCCGCCTTGACCTCGTCGGCCTTCATATCGAGTTGCGCGGCGACATCTTGCTCGGCGCGTACCGAGCGATTTTGCGCGCCGATGGCGCTGCGCACCGTGGCTGATGTAGTCGATGCGGGCGTTGCGGCAGGCGGCGGGCTGGCACCGGCGGTGCGCATCCACGGCGGCAGGCTTGGCGGTGCTGGGCGCATGCCCGCCGGTACGCCGACGCTGCTGGCGAGGTCGATGAAGCCGGCATAGACAGTTTTACCGTCTAACGTCCAGACGCGCGCGCCACTCGGCACGGCGATATCCGCGCCTACCGCCGTAATCCGACCATCACGCATTACCAGCGTACCGCGCTCGATGACGCGACCTGGCGCGACGACAATGCGCGCACCAGTCAAAGCGTGCCAGCGCGGCGTTTGATCGCGCAGGCCCTCCAGTCGGTTGACGCTGACCTGCGCCCCGGCAGGCAGCGCCATGCCGAATAAAACGCCCGCCAACGCGGACAGCAAAGCGCTCGCGAACACGCGCGGCGCGGAAGACGACTGCTGCATAAGACTCTCCTGATAATTCGGCTGATTCACGAATACGGGAGCGTTATTGATTTGTTTTCCCCCGCCGTGCTTGAGTAATTCATTCTAGTCTAGTGCTTCATCGTTAATGCGCCGTAAGTTTGGCCATTTGTCGCAACGATATTTACAATCACGTAGTACACGTAGCCCGGAAGGAGCGCAGCGCATTCCGGGTAACACGTTGCCCAACGAC
>JAYVUH010000358.1:0-6098 GCA_043788115.1 Burkholderiales bacterium | reverse complement strand
AGCAGAACCGTCTCGGACCACCGCTGTATCTGGCCGCGTTCGTGATCTCGTTTTTCTATGAGGGTGTGAGCGTCGGACTTTGCCTCGCCCTGACGCTATTTTTCTCGTTCCGGGATTGGTCGGCGAAGGCCTGATGGCGTAAGCGTTTGTATCGAGCGGGATAGTGACCGCTGCTCACTCTGGGTTCGGTCGACGTTTGCGCGGGGTACGCCATACCGATGCTAGGGAGGGTCTGATCAAGTTCATTCAATTCATTTTGCGGCGATATCGAGGCATCTGCGTTGTTGTGCTTCTCGTGCGGTAGCCCCGCAACGCACCTTCGTCGCATGCCTAGCCGCAGCCCCAATCTCACCACAATCTGAACCAAAGCAACTTAATCAGACCCTCCGTAGTACAAAAGCACATAAATCCACTAGTGATCGGATTTTTTGCGACCGCGTCGCGGGCAGCATCACATCTTATCCAGCGACGTCGCCGCGTTCCACGCGATGCCCGGCGGTTCTGCTTCCAGTTTAGCGACGCGCCTTAACTGTACTTCGACCACACCATCATCAGGCCGAACCTCGAGAATTTTTCGCCACACGGCGACGGCCTCTGGCCACCGCTGCTGAACGTAGGCGTCAAAGCCAGCCCTACTCCAGTCGATGATCTGTTGGTCGGATTCGACCGTGTAGACATCGATCGGCTCGGTCTTTCCCTTGACGATGATGCGGTCGACGAATCGGAGTCCCGATCGGTCGGTGAGGCGTGACACGGTTTCTTTACTGATGAGCACTTCGGTGCTGTATAGCTTGTTGACGCCTTCCAGACGCGCCGCCAAGTTCACGCAATCACCAATCGCGGTGTAATCGAAGCGGTCTTCCGACCCCAAGTTGCCAATGACAGCAACGCCAGAGTTGATGCCAATGCGAAGATAGATTTCCGGCAGGCCTTTCTCACGTAGTTCGCGGCGCAAGTCATGCATGTCAATACACATTGCTCTTGCAGTCGCCACGGCGTGGTCACACTGCAGCGGATCATCCAAGGGCGCGCCCCAAAAAGCCATGATGGCGTCGCCGATAAATCGATTGAGCGTGCCACGCTGCTGTTTGATGATGCCGCCCATGCGTGTGAAATGCATGTTGAGCAGGACCGTAACTTGTTCAGCGCTTAATCGCTCGGAAAGATCGGTGAAGCCGGCCAGATCGGTAAACAGAAATGTGGTTTCGCGGCGCTCGCCGCCAAGTTTCAAGCGCTCGGGTTGTGCCATTAATTGGTCAACCACATCGGGCGACAGATAGAGCGAGAACGCTCGACGCGTCTCTAACTGGCGCTGGCGCTCAACCACAAAACCGTATGCGCCTTTGCCGATGAAAACGAATACAACCGCGATCATCGCGGCGGTCGGTGGCATCCAAAGCTTTGACCAGACAAACAATCCCACGACGGTAGCCGAAATCACGAGCAGGATGCAGGCGCTCACGACAAAGCCATTGAGCGGTGTCCAGCGACGCATGCCGAGGCCGGCCAGCACGATACTGGCGAACGCAAACTCAAGCACCCACACGATCCCGAGCGGCTCAATCGTCCGTCCTAAGATGGCGCTCTCGAGAATGTTGGCGTGAACTTCGGCGCCGGGCATCAAATTTCCCGACTGTCGCACGAACGGCGTGGCAAACAGATCCGCTTGCGCGGCACCGATATCCGTCGAGGCGCGCACGTCACGGCCGACGATGACGATCTGATCCTTGAATGCGTCTGCCGTCAACTGCGCATTGCCTTCGAGCACCTTGTAATACGACACATAGGGGAAGGTACGTTCAGCACCAATGTAGCCGATCAGGCGATTTTCTTGATTGGGCGGCGGCACCACCACGCCGGGCTGGCGCTTATTGAGCAACTCCAGAATTTCGCGCCAGAAAATATCGCGCCCTTCCGGCATGCGCCGCACGACCAGATCGGTGTCGAGGGAGATGGTCGCGAGCCCGCCGATCGCGCCCGCCTGCTTGAGTAACGGCAGCGGGTCCATGCGAATCCAATGACGTCCGTAGGGCGTTTCTTGGTATGCCGCATCCGCCGCGAGCACAATGCTCCCCACACTCTCAATCGCGTTGGCGAGCGCATCATCCTCTTTCGGTGAAGACGCTTCAGACAACACCACATCGAAGGCGATGACGGCCGCGCCGCTTTCGCGTAGCTTGTCGATGAGCTTGGCATGCATACTGCGCGGCCACGGCCATTGCACACCGAGCGCCGCAAATGACGGCTCGTCGATACCCACGATCGTAATCGGAAGCGTCGACTTAGCCGGTGCCACCGTCCCTACGAGTCGGTCGTAGATCAGATTGTCGACGCTCTTCCAGCTACCCATCAGGCAGCCAGCGAGCACAATCATAAACACTACACTGGGTATGACGGCGGCCGGCGAAAGACGCGCAATCAATGCCTGTCGGGTTTTCGATTTAGGTGATTGCATCATCACCTAGAAACGGTAGGAAAGATTAACGCCAATAGTGCGCGCCGTTTGCTTCTTGGCTAGGTTTTGCACAAACGCCTCAACCGACCAACGCTTACGGTCCCATTCCCAAAACGCTGTCACCTCGGTATCCCAGCCAGCGGCGATCAGGATGAGATTAGACTCATCAGCGAAACGCTGCGATCGATACACCGGACTGACGCTAAAAACGCCGTGCCCCGCTTGTGCCCAACTGAGCCCCAAGCTGACCTGGTTTTTTGGCACATAGGGAACCAATTTGCCCGCCAAGCTGTCGCCAAGATTCTCGCTATTGGCATGGGTGTAGCCGAGCCGCGCGGCGAAGTTGGCAGGCAGTAGATGTTCGACGTTTAGCTGGACGCGCTTCACCCGCGCTACGCCAAACACCGGTGAGTCTTCAAGTTCATTGAAATTCAAGTTCGGTGCAGCGATCCGGTTACGCAGTCGATTGAGGTTGGATGCCTCAGCGTTGCTGTTGGCCACGCCGTCAATTACGGACACGAGATTGTCGACGCGCTGGGTATCGTAGGAGATCGACAAGAATGCCTTCGAATGGATGGTCTGCTCAACACGTAGATGGCAACGGTCCGATTGGCCGCCCGCAAACACCAGTTGATCGTCGATCACCGTGCCGCCCATGGCCACGGGCGAGAGTGTTCCACCTGCCGCAGGTCGGATCCATCGTCCGCAACTGGCGCGCAGCGTGGTGCCACCGTTAGCACGCAGTACCACGCCGACATCACCCGCGACGCTGCGGCGTGTCAGCCGCTCATCAAAATTAAACCGAAACGCGGTCGGCGGCGGGCCGATACTGGTCAAGCGGCGCGGTTGTTCGAACGCCGTGTGGGATACCAACGCGTGCCATTGCACATTATCTTTCTCAAGTTGCACACCACCGTAAACGTAGGTCGAGCGCAGTTCGTCGTTGATGCTTAGGTTACTGCGGGGCGTCGCGACACCCGGCAAATGTGAAAACGTATCCTGTACCAGCGTCTGCGGTTTGCTGGTCTTTGCCCACTCGATGCCACCGAAAATATTGCTCCTGCCCGACCACACCCGCGTCGCGCGAATTTGCGCATCGGTCGACTTTGCCGTCTCGGCAAATGACGAGTCGCGCTGTGCAATCAATCCCGGGAAGATCGGATTTGATGATCGTGTGCTGGACTCTGCGCTGCCAGTATCCTTGCCGTAGCCCGCTTTGGCCCACAGCTGCGTAGTGGCGTCGAAAGCAAACATCCCCGCCACGTCGGCGCGCGTTGCCGTCGCACCGATCTGCTGAAACTGCCCATCGGCATTGCGTCGCCCGAAATCCACGCCCACGTCTACGCGGCTCAGGTACAAGAAAACACCCCGATCCCACGACGGCCGTGCACCAAATCCGGCGGTGTAGGTCTTGCCGTTGCCACCAATCGCGCTTTGCCCGGGTCGGATGTTGGTGTCGATCACCTCGACAAAGAACGCGAGCGGGCGATCGGTACGCGTCAAGCCATTGGCCGTGACAACTGGTTCGCGAATCGACAACTCGCGGTTTCGCGAAAAACGATATTGCAACGTGGCGTTGCTTTCCGGACGCATCATGATCGACTGGTAGCGGTTGGACGCGCCGAACACCAAGGGGTCGAGCAAGAAGCCTTGCATGAGTTCGCTATGTTTGGCGTAGTCGCCTGCGTAACGGTCAGCGAGAAACAAATGGCTACCCGCCCACAACGGTTGGTAGGAGTCCTGCGCAATTTGCTGTGCCCACGCTTCTAAACCGATGACCGCGAGTGCTGCGCCCAAATTGGCACTGCCTTTTTGATCTTCGGCGAACTGGTTAAGCGACTTCAGATACGGCAGCCGTGCCATTGCGCCGAGCGATTCTGAAACCGCCTGATTGGGCTGCCAGGTATCGCTGCGAATGACACTCGCCACCTGATAGGCAAACGGGTCGTTTGGGTCGAGCGCCTTCGCACGCTCCAGCGACTCGAGTGCGCGGTCGATACGCTCCATGCGGTAATAGGTGATCGCCAGCATGATGTGCGCTTTGGCGTAGCGCGGCTCGATCACTGTCGCACGAAGTAATTCATCGAGCGCATCTTCTTCCCGCCCTTGGCGCAAGCGCAGTGCAGCACGCGCAGTACGCACCACATAGTTGGCAGAGTCGATGGCCAGTGCGCGATCAAAAGCGACCAAAGCCGCAGCGGCCTCGCCAGCGTTGGTTTCATTTTCACCGACGTAGCCGAGCGTTTTGGCATCGGCGCCACCCAAGCTTAGCGCCCGCGTGAATAGCGATCGTGCTTTACCAATCTCCTGACGCTCAGCCTCGACATGCCCAAGGCCCGCGACGGGCCTTGCGTCCTTGGGTGACAACATCATGGCGCGCTCGAAGGCAGCCCGCGCGACGCCAGCCTCGCCGTTGAATGCGGCAATCTCTCCCTCCAAAATTGCCACCTCAACACTGGCACCAATCGCCTTCGCTGCCGCCGCATGCGCACTGGCGGTGGCCGCGTCGCCGCGTTGCAGCGCCAGCCGCGCGCGCGCAACCGCAAGCCGCTCGTCTTTTGGAAAGCGCGTGAGGCCGTCTTTCAACACCGTATCTGCCTGCAGGACGTTGCCATCGTAGATGAGGCAATCCGCGAGCAGCAGTCGCGCGACCGCGCTGTCGGTCGCACTGGTCTCTGTAAGTTTGGCGAGCAGACTGGTTGCGACATCACTGCGGCCCTCAGCAATGGCGCTGACCGCCTTTGCCAGCTCCGTGTTGCTCCCGCCCGCCTTTAGTGCAGCCGTCTCGGCATAGCGAGATGGATCGATCGTGAAAGACGACACCCACTGGATACGATCCGCAGGATTGACCAAAGCAGTCTTTACCGGCGCCTTGCCAATCTCCACCGTCGCTTGTTCGTTCCTAGCAACCGACACGGCACCGGCATCGTTTGAAAGATCCACTTGGCCACTGAAAACAGACAGCGTCGTTTTGCCGTCAGCATCCACCACCAGTTCCCAATCAGTGCCGCGAATCGCTGCCAGCGCTGATGGCGTGCGCACTTCCAAGCCGCCGGGTGCCGTCTTCGATTGCATCCACGTGCGCCCCTGCTTCAAATCGATGGTGGTCTTCTGGTCTTTGGTATTACTCGCCAGCACCAGTTGCATCATGCTGTTCTGGCCCAAGCGCATTTGGGTCTTGTCAGCAAATAGCAAACCCATCTTGCTTGCATCACCGGTACGCACAAACTGTGAGCTCTTGAGTTTCTGCCCCTCGCTGGCGGCGCGCCAATTGGTTTGCTGCGGGTCGCGAAACTCGCCCTTGCCGACGAGGCTGAGAATCTCACCAGCAGGATCAGGTGCTTGCGCCACTGCCTGCGGCATCACCCAAAGCAGAAGCACAAAAAGGGAACTTCTAAAAAACCATGTCATACCGGCGCAGGCCGGTATCCAAGTTTTGTAATTCTCTGATTTATAGTCAAACCTGGCCCCCGGCCTGCGCCGGGGAGACAAAATTTTGAGGTGTCGAGAGTCTCCCAAAAGTGAAAGTGCAATAACGGCGGGCATCTTCAGGCATTTATGCTCCAAAATGCCCGCCTTTGCTAGAGTTTGCATTTTCACTAGAACCTCAATCTCGTAATCGCAATATTGCGCCCACCCGGCA
>JAYVUH010000357.1:0-4266 GCA_043788115.1 Burkholderiales bacterium | reverse complement strand
AAACTTTGGTCATCCACATGGATGTTCTCCCGGTTGTCGACGGACGAGCCGCGTCGCCGGAAGGCACCGTCCCCGTCGATTCGTCATCAAAAAGCTAATACGTAAACGCAAGGAAAGACGGGCGTTTTGAGACATTAATGGCTGGAAACGCCCGCGCATAAAGGCGTTTAGGTTTTTCCGCCGGCTACTGGCGGGGGCGCGTCGGCTGTGCCAACGGCGGTGGCACCAAGTTTCACAATCGCCTTGGCACCGGGTTTCAAGCCATCCATCTTGACCGCAACCACCTGAGCACCGATGTCCAGACCCTCACGAATTTCGACCATGCCCATATCGATATTGCGCGTACCGGCGGTCACGGACTTGCGCTCAATCTTGTCCTTTTCAATGACAAATACATAGCTCTGGCCGCCTTCTTCGCGTAGCGCGACCAACGGGACGGCGTTGACCGCACTGCGGGATTGGGCGGCTAATTTTCCGGTGGCAAACATGCCGCCCTTAAGCGCCTGTTCAGGATTCGGCAAGGCCAGAAATACGCTGATGGATCGCGACCCAGCGTCTGCGGACGGGTTGATGCGCTCGACCTTTCCTTGAAACTTGCGGTCAGCGAAACCATCGACGCTAAACGAGATTTCCTGTCCGATTTTGATGCCCGGAATCTCCGACACAGGCACGCTCGCTTCCAGTTCCATCCTAGATAGATCGACGATCTGCATGATCGACATATCGGGCGAAACCTTCTCGCCGATGTTGACCATGCGCTTGGCCACGATGCCCGAAAATGGTGCGCGAATGGACGCGTCGCCCAGCGCGCGCTGCGAGATGGCGGCCTGTGCCTCTGCTGATTTCAGGTTGGCCCGTGCAACTTCGGCTGAGTTGGAGACGGCGTCAAATGCGTTCTGCGAAATAAAGTTCTTCTGTAGCAACTGGAGATTGTTCACCTCGTTCTTGCTGGCAAGATCCAAGCGTGCTTTCATTTCAGCAACGGAGGCCATTTGTGCATCGTAGCGCGCACGAAGATCAGCGGAGTCAAGCGAAACGAGTGCCTGACCCGCAGTGACGCGGTCCCCTTCTTGGACGTGCACCTTAGAGACCTCAGCGGCGACCTTGGCCTTGACGAGGGCTTGGGTCAGTGGCTTCAATGTTCCGGAAATTGGTACGACGTGACCAAGTTCCATCGGGCCGAGAATCGCCAGATCGCCCTTGGCGAACTCGTAGGTTTTTTCAGCGTCTTTCTTGGGCTCATCTTTTTTTGCCGAGCTAATCCGCCAAGCGACCAGCGAGCCGCCCACTAATGCAACGGTGAGTAATCCCACGCTGACGCGCACCCAGCCGCGTTTACGTTGGGGCAGCCCTTGCGTGGGGAGGCTCGAGTCCGGGGGGGAATGTTTATTCATGAACATAGCGCGACGCTTTCGGGTTTGGGTCGAGGGGTTCGCAGAGCGGGTTGGGTTGAAGCCAGTCCGGCTGCAACTGTACCGAAGAACCCGAGTATCGGTGGCTGTACTTTGCGCAGTTGCCGGTCAAAGTTCCATTAAGACGCGACAGAATGCGCAACTGGATTCGCCAGCCGTCACATCCCGCGACAAACTGCGGGTGAGGCGATGGATTGCGGTGTCAGTTCGCCATCTGCTGTACGGGGAGACTGAGTCTGCGCGGGATGGCGCCGGGCCGCCATCCCGCAACTGCGTCGGCCAGCAGCACCGCGACGGGCGCGGTCGAAGGTCCGACCGGCTGGTTGAGGAACCGTAGTGCCGCCCAAAGGGTGTCGCTGGCGTTTTCCACTGTTAATGGTGTCGCCAGCGTTTGTTTTGAGAGCTTTTCACCCGCTTCGTTGGTAGCCACGGGAATATGTAGGTAGGACGGGGTCGGATAGCCGAGCGCAGCCTGAAGCGCAATCTGGCGCGCCGTGGAGTCGATCAGGTCGGCACCGCGCACCACATGGGTCACACCTGCCTCAAAATCATCAACGACGACAGCGAGCTGGTAGGCGGTGAGTCCGTCGCGACGTTTGACGACGAAGTCGCCTACCGCCACGTCAAGCCGCTGGGCAAGTGGGCCTTGCAATTTGTCCGTAAATTTGCCTGTGGTGCTGTCGACCCTAAATCGGAGCGCGCTAGGGCTTGGCGAGTTGAAGATTGGCAAACGCTTGGTCCTACAGGTCCCCGGGTAGACCGGCCCGTCAATACCGGCGATGGCGGAGTCGGCAATTTCACGGCGCGAACATTCGCAGGCGTAAATGCGCCCGGCGAGATGCAGTGCATTCAGTGCCTTGTCGTAGCACGGCTTACGCTGGGATTGCACCGCGACATCGCCGTCCCAGTTCAGACCGAACGCGCGTAGGGTGGTCAATATCTGACTGACATGGACCACATCGCATCGGGTTTCATCGATGTCCTCGATTCTGACCAGCCAAGTGCCCTGGTTGGCGCGCGCATCGAGATAGCTGGCCAATGCGGCCAATAGCGAGCCGAAATGCAATGGACCAGTTGGTGATGGCGCGAAGCGACCGATGTAGTGTGCCTGGCTCATCGGGTACCAATGACGGACGCCGCGATCTCGGGGTCCTCGAGCTGGGACACAAACCAGCGGAGCGCGCGACCGGTGCGATTTGACCGCCACGCCGCGCCGATGTGCGAATCGGGACGCGGCGAAAGTGCGGTGAGTGCGACGAGTTGACCGCGCTTCAGGGCCGGTGCGGCGAGATGCGTGGGCAGAAAGCCTACGCCGAGCCCGCGGATTTGTGCCGCGAGCTTGTCGGCCATGCTCGCGACGGTGAGTACGTCTTGTCCCGACAGCAGGCCGATCGTTCGCGGTGGCGTATTGCGTGACGTATCCGCGACGCTGACGGCGCGGTAGCGTGCAATCACAGTTTCGGTAAGCCTGCCCGACTCCCCGGTAATCGGGTGGGTTGGTGCGGCCGCAAAAACCCATTGCACACGTCCCATGGGTAGCGTCGCAAAACCGCCACCAGAAGGCGCTTCGACGGAGGCGCCAACGATCAAATCTGCGCGCAATGATTGTAGCGCGTCCCACCCGCCGCCGAATACCTCCGTCGAGAGCCGGATTCGCGTTCCTGCATCTTCCGCAGTAAAACGTTCAATGAGCGGAAATAACGATTGCGGATCGATGATGGTATCAACGGCGATGCGCAGTTCTGTCTCCCAGCCTTTGGCGACTTGCTGGATGCGGCATTCAAGATCACCGGCCGCGCGCAACAACACGCGCCCTTCGTTGAGCAACTCGTGGCCCGCCGCCGTCAAGATTGCCTTGCGACCGCTGCGATCAAACAGCACGACGCCCAAATCGGCTTCGAGTTGTTGCACCGTATAGGTCAGCGCGGAAGGAACGCGATGCAATTCCACGGCAGCGCGCGCGAACGCGCCGTTGCGCGCGATAGCGTCTAACACCTGCAATGCATCGAGCGAAAGTTTCATTAATTCAGTAAATTTGAATGATTCGCTCGAAATTATCCGCTTGTGCTCGCTTGAAGACAACCCCATCATGCTTATTAAAGGTAAAATTCTTCGCGGTAAAGCATCAAAACAACTGAATCATGACCCTCGCATTAATAGGGAGTACCGACATGTTGGAAATCAGAAGGTCCCAAGAACGCGGCTATGCCGATCACGGCTGGCTGAAAAGCTTCCACAGTTTTTCGTTTGCCGATTACTACGACCCGAAATACATGAACTTCGGCCCGCTACGCGTCATTAACGAGGACCGGGTTGCTGCTGGGATGGGCTTTGGCACCCACGGCCATCAGAACATGGAAATCATCAGCTACGTGCTCGACGGCGCGCTCGCCCACAAGGACAGTATGGGCAACGGATCGTCGATTCGTCCCGGCGACGTACAACGTATGAGTGCTGGAACCGGCGTGCAGCATTCCGAGTTCAATCACGCCAGTGATCAGACCACGCATTTTTTGCAAATCTGGATCCAGCCAAACGCATTGGGAATCCCACCTTCGTATGAAGAAAAACATTTTGCCGAAACTGAAAAGCGGGGTCGTTTACGTTTGGTGGCGTCACCCGACGCGCGGGATGGATCGGTAAAGTTGCACGCCAACGCTCTCGTCTACGCTGGCTTCTTCGATGGCGCAGAGTCTGCGTCGATTGACATACCCGCTGGTCGGCGTGCGTATGTACATATCGCGCGCGGGCGCGTTACCGTCAACGATCAATCGCTGGTCGCAGGCGACGCGCTCAAACTAGCGGATGTGGCGGCTGTTTCGATCACAAGCGGTGAAAACGCCGAAGTTTTGGT
>JAYVUH010000356.1:0-21128 GCA_043788115.1 Burkholderiales bacterium | reverse complement strand
CCGGACCGCGGCCCAAAATCTTGTTGGTCTCGGCCATGCCTTTCCACTCTTCGAGTGACATGCCGGTGTTCATATCCTTGTCAATCCATGGAATCAGATTGCCCGCCAACGGCACACCGAAATGCTGCGTTTCTTGCTCACTGAGCGCGTGCTGTTTTGCCAGTACCTTACGATCAATCTCGAGTATTGCCGAATGCGGATCGTCCAACAGCGCCTTGACCTCGGCATTGATGGTACCGAACTGCGTGAGTAACTCGCGCATGTGCGTGGCACCGCCACCGGAGGCAGCTTGATAGGTCATGCATGTCATCCACTCAATCAGGTCATGCTTAAACAAGCCGGCAAGGCCGATCAACATGCAAGAGACAGTGCAATTGCCGCCGATGTAGTTCTTGATCCCTTTCGCCATCGCTGATGCGATCACCGGCATATTCACCGGGTCGAGAATAATCACTGCGTCGTCGTTCATACGCAGCGTTTTGGCAGCGTCGATCCAGTAGCCGTTCCAGCCCGACTTCCTCAAAGGTGCGTAGGTTGCCGTCGTGTAGTCACCCCCCTGACAGGTGATGACGACATCCATCTGCTTGAGCGCCAACAGATCGCTGGCATCTCTAAGTGGCGCACCACCACTTTCGCTCGGCGCGACGCCGCCAACGTTCGATGTCGTAAAGAAAAATGGTTCGATATGCGCAAAGTCATTTTCCTCTCGCATGCGGTGCATCAACACCGACCCAACCATCCCACGCCAACCGACCAGACCAACTTTCAACATTTTCGGAATGTCCAATCTACAAATTACAAATGGCTGAGCACTGCAACGCCCATCTCGCTTGTGCTGCACACGGGTTCGCCGCGCTTGGCAATGTCGGCCGTGCGCATACCCTGCGCGAGAGTCTTCTTGACCGCGCCCTCCACGCGGTCCGCCCACTCGGATAAACCAAACGTGTAGCGCAGCATCATCGCCAGCGAAAGTATCTGCGCAAGCGGATTGGCGATGCCGCGCCCCGCGATATCCGGCGCCGAACCATGAATCGGCTCGTAGAGCCCCTTGCCCTTCGCGTCCAACGAAGCCGATGGCAGCATGCCGATTGAGCCGGTCAGCATCGATGCCTCATCCGACAGGATGTCACCAAACATATTGCCCGCCACCATCACGTCAAATTGTTTGGGGTTACGCACCAGTTGCATGGCGGCATTGTCGACCAGCATGTGCGTCAGCACGACGTCCGGATACTCAGGCGCAATCTCGATCGCAATGTCGCGCCACAACTGCATTGCCTCAAGCACGTTCATTTTGTCGATGGAGCAAAGCTTCTTGCCACGCTGACGGGCGGTACGAAACGCCACGTGCATGATGCGGCGGATCTGCGCTTCGGTGTAGTGCATGGTGTTAATACCGATGCGCTCACCCATGGCGCCGCTCACGCCGCGCGGTTCACCAAAATAGATGTCTCCGGTCAGTTCACGGATGATCATGATGTCGAGACCCGCCACTACGTCTGCGCGCAAAGTTGATGCATCGGCCAGCTCCGGAAACACGGTCGCCGGGCGCAGGTTGGCGAAAAAGTCGCACTCTTTGCGCAGGCCCAGAATCGCCTTCTCCGGCCTGTGCTCGCGCGGCAATGCGTCGTGCTTGGGGCTACCCACCGAGCCGAACAGCACCGCATCGGCGTCCTGCGCAAGCTTGAGCGTCGCCGGGGGCAAAGGATGGCCGAACGCATCATAAGCCGCACCGCCGACCAGTGCCGCTTCGGTCTCCACCTTCAAGCCGTCGTGGCGGAGTGCTTCGAGCACCTTGAGTGCTTCCGCCATGATTTCGGGGCCGATACCGTCGCCGGCAAGAATTGCAATTTTCATCGTTTGTCTCTGGTGAGCGAACGAACGCTAGGAAATGATCCACGGCTCGCGCGCAGCGCGTGACGCTTCGTAGGCACGAATCTTGTCGACGTGCCGCAGCGTCAGGCCGATTTCATCCCAGCCATTCAACAGGCTCTGCTTGCGCGAATTATCGACGTCGAAACGATACGCCTCGGCACCCGGCACCTGAACCGATTGCTGCTCTAGGTCTATCGTCAGCTGCAATCCCGTGGTCGCCATCACAACATTGAATAGATGATCGACCTCCATCTCGCCGAGCACGATCGGCAGCAGCCCATTCTTGAAGCAGTTATTGTAAAAAATATCGGCGAACGATGGCGCAATGATGGCGCGAAAACCAAACTGCTGCAGTGCCCACGGCGCGTGCTCACGTGAAGAGCCGCAACCGAAATTCTTGCGTGCCAGCAAAATGGTGGCCCCTCGGTATCGCGGCTGGTTGAGCACAAAGTTTGGGTTCAACACGCGCCGCGCGTTGTCCATGCCCGGCTCGCCGTGATCCATATAGCGCCATTCGTCGAACGCATTCTCGCCGAAGCCGCTACGCTTGATCGACTTCAGGAACTGCTTGGGGATGATGGCATCTGTATCGACATTGGCGCGGTCGAGCGGCGCGACGAGCCCCTGATGTTGACGAAACGGCTCCATCTACTTCTTCATCTGATCAGCGGTCTTTTCCGCTGTTTTCTCGATGACCTCGCCGCCCTTCTTGATGTCCTTGCCAACACCCTCAATCGTGTTGCATCCAACCAGAAAGCAACCCGCCAGCAACAACCCAATTAGCGTCTTCATGTTTGCAGCTCCTTAAAGTATTTCACGAACATCAGCAAAGCGACCCGCGATTGCGGCCGCTGCTGCCATTTCTGGACTCACCAGATGTGTACGGCCACCGGCACCCTGACGGCCTTCAAAATTGCGATTCGAGGTGGAGGCACAGCGCTCCCCAGGACTCAAGCGGTCGTCGTTCATGCCAAGGCACATCGAACATCCCGGTTCGCGCCATTCGAAGCCTGCCGCCAGAAATACTTTGTCGAGTCCCTCGGCTTCGGCCTGCCTCTTGACCAACCCAGAGCCAGGCACCACCATCGCCAGTTTCACATTGCTCGCAACGTGACGACCGCGAACCACGCCCGCTGCCGCGCGCAAATCCTCAATACGCGAATTGGTACAGCTACCGATGAACACTTTGTCGATCTTGATCTGCGCGATTGGCGTGCCGGGATTGAGCCCCATATAGAGCAGTGCCCGCTCCATCGCCTCGCGCTTCACCGGGTCCGCTTCCTTGCCCGGCTCCGGCACGTTGCCGGTCACGCCGGTCACCATCTCTGGCGACGTACCCCAAGTCACCTGCGGAACGATTGTTGCCGCGTCGAGTTCGACGACGCGATCAAACTCGGCACCGCTGTCTGAATGTAGCGTGTTCCAGTAGGCGACGGCCGCGTCAAACTGCTGACCGCTCGGCGCAAACGGGCGCCCGCGCAGATAGTCGATTGTCTTGTCATCGGCCGCCACCATCCCGGCACGCGCGCCCGCTTCGATGGCCATGTTGCAAACCGTCATGCGGCCTTCCATCGACAGCGCACTAATCGCGGAACCGGCGAACTCAATCGCGTATCCGGTACCGCCAGCAGTACCGATCTTGCCGATGATGGCCAGCACGATGTCCTTGGCGGTGGGTTGCCAACCGATGCCACGCCCGACCTTTCCTTCGACGCGAATCAACAATGACTTTGATTTCTTTGCCACCAGACACTGCGTCGCCATTACATGCTCAACCTCGGACGTACCGATGCCAAATGCAAGCGCGGCAAACGCGCCATGCGTGGACGTGTGCGAGTCGCCGCACACGACGGTCATCCCCGGTAAGGTCGCCCCCTGCTCGGGGCCGATGACGTGCACGATCCCCTGACGCGTATCGTTCATGCCAAAGTAGTTGGCCACACCAAACTTTTCGATATTGCGGTCCAACGTCTCAACTTGCAACCGTGACACCGGGTCGGCAATACCTTCGTGGCGCGCGACAGTCGGCACGTTGTGATCTGCGGTGGCCAGAATCGATTTGAGTCGCCACGGCTTGCGACCGCTGATTTCAAGACCCTCGAAGGCCTGCGGGCTGGTGACTTCGTGCACCAGATGTCGGTCGATATAGATCAGCGACGTGCCGTCGGTGTCGGTGTGCACCAGATGTGCGGCCCACAGCTTGTCGTACAGCGTCAATTGGGACGACGGGCTCAATGGGGTCAAATGCGTCGATGAATTCATACTGCAATTATACGCAAGCGCACTTCATTGGTGCGGCGCAGCAAGCTTCGCTGCAGTCTCAGGCTTCGGCGGCGTCGTGGTCGTCAGTGCGCGCGCCTGACTTTGAGCCCAATCGTACATCAGCGTGAGCGGCGACTATGGGGGTTGCCGAGTTGACGTCCGCATTCTGCGCACGGTGCATCAGCGCGTGATCAATCAACACCAGTGCCAAATACGCCTCGGCGATGGGCGTAGCGCGAATGCCAACGCACGGGTCGTGCCTACCGTGCGTGTTTACGATAACCGCTTCACCCGCCTTATTGATCGACTGTCGATCAAGGCGAATGGATGAGGTCGGTTTGATCGCAATCGACACCGTCACATCTTGGCCTGTCGAAATACCACCGAGCACGCCACCCGCGTTATTCGACAAAAACCCGTCGGGCGTCATTTCGTCAGAGTGTTCGGTGCCGAGTTGCGTGACGGACTTGAAGCCTGCACCGATCTCCACGCCCTTCACGGCGTTGATGCCCATCATCGCGTAGGCAATCGCCGCGTCGAGCCGATCATAAATCGGTGCGCCCCAGCCGACCGGCACGCCACTGGCGACGACGTTGATGCGCGCGCCGCAACTCTCGCCCGACTTGCGCAGCCGATCCATGTAGCTTTCCAGCGACGCGACCTGGGTTTCGTTGGCGGCAAAGAAAGGGTTGTCGTGTACGTGAACCCAAGACTCAAACGCAATGACCTCTGACCCCAACTGCGACAAGTGGCCGCGCACCTCAACGGCGTATTTTTCGCGCAGCCATTTTCGCGCCACCGCCCCGGCGGCAACCGTTGGTGCAGTCAATCGCGCGGAGGAACGACCGCCACCGCGGTGGTCACGGATTCCGTACTTTTGCAAGTAGGTGTAGTCGGCGTGACCGGGCCGGAAGCTGTCCGCGATGTTGCCGTAGTCGCGGCTGCGCTGGTCCTCATTGCGAATCAGCAACGCGATCGGCGTGCCGGTGGTTTTGCCTTCAAACACGCCCGAAAGAATTTCAACGATGTCGTCTTCGCGACGCTGCGTGACATGCCGCGACGTGCCGGGTTTGCGGCGATCCAGATCGGGCTGAATGTCGTCAACAGACAACCCCATTCCGGGCGGACAACCATCAATCACACAGCCGATGGCAGGGCCGTGCGACTCACCAAAATTGGTGACGGTAAATAATTTGCCGAGAGTGCTTCCTGACATGAAAACGCGCGCTTCTAGTAGGGTTTACAGATGCATTTGAGTGTAGCACGCAGCCCAGAGGGTGGAAGCATGCTCACCCGACAAACGCGCAGCGGTGGACATCTGAGAAAAGGGAACTTCTCGAAACCGTAAAAACTTGTCATTCCCGCGAACGCACGAATCCATAACCCGTTTGCTCGCAGTGATGTACGCCGTATGGGTTCCCGCGTTCGCGGGAACGACAGTGGTTTATAGAGGTTTCAAAACATCAAACCCTAATATCGGCGGGCACTTTCAGCACAAAACGCCTGAAAACACTCGCCCATAAACGACTTTGTGGTTTTATTTCCAATCGCCGCGCAGCGCCGCCACCTTATTCTGCAGCGCGTCCGGCGTGACATTTGTGGGCGACCATGCCTCATCAATGACGAAGCCAATATGCGAGAACACCCCACGCGGATAACGCATCGCAACGCCACCCCACCGCGAGAAAAAGCTGCCCCAGAGTCCGCGCAGCGCCATCGGGATCACGGGTACCGGATTTTTTTCGAGGATACGTACAACGCCCGACTTGAACGGATACAAATCCCCGTTATCCGTAATACGGCCTTCCGGAAAAATGCAAACAACCTCGCCGGCCCGCAGATACTCGTCGATCTTTTCGTAGGCGCGCTCGAGCATGGCTGGGTCTTCCTTGGCCGGGGCGATCGGGATCGTGCCGGCGGTGCGAAACACAAAGTTCAACACCGGCACTTTGAAAATCCGATAGTCCATGACAAAGCGCACCGGCCGACGGATGCAACCGGCGATCACCAGCGCGTCGACGTAGCTCACGTGGTTGCAGACTAGCAGGGCCGGGCCTTCATCAGGAATATGCTGCTGCCCAGTCTCCTTCACCCTATAGAAAGTGTGAATCAGCATCCAAACGAGAAAGCGCATCAAGAATTCGGGGATCAGCTTGAAGATGTAGATCGCCACGACGGCATTCATGATGCCCACGACAAGATACAACTCGGGCAGGGACAGACCGGCCTTGAGCAAGATCGCGGCAAGCACCGACGCGACCACCATGAAGACGGCATTCAGTATGTTGTTGGCGGCGATGATTCGTGCGCGGTGTGAGGGATCTGAGCGCGCTTGTATCATTGCATACAACGGCACGGAGAAAAAACCGGCGAACATGGCCATCAGGAACAAGTCCGCCATGATGCGCAGGTGTGCCCAGTGTTTCACAAAATCGACGGCGCCAATCAACGCGCCGGCAGGTGCGAGGCCGCGTGATGCGAAATAGAGATCGCACGCAAACAGCGTCATGCCGATCGAGCCGAACGGCACCAAACCAATCTCAATCTTATGACCGGACATTTTTTCGCACAGCACACAGCCAACGCCAATGCCGACCGTGAACAGTGCCATCAGTAGCAGCACGACGAGCTCATCGCCGCCCAAGACTTCTTTGGCAAATCCAGTCATGGACGTCAGAAAAATAGACCCCATGAACCAGAACCACGAATTGCCGATTAGCGAGTTGAAGACCGCCGGATTCTTGTATGCAATCTTCAGGTTGGCCCACGTTTCAGTGGCGGGATTCCAATTGATGGTCAGATCCGGTGCTGGCGGTGGCGATGGCGGCACCATGCCTGCAGTAACTCGACCGAGTATTGCCAGGGACAGCGAAATTGCCGCGACGTAAATCACACCGTTTCCGTCGAGCTTGACCAGAAATCCGCCGAGCATCGAACCCAGCAAAATGGCGGTGAAGGTACCCATCTCGATCATGCCGTTGCCACCGGTGAGTTCGGTATCGGCCAGATGCTGCGGCAGGTAGGCAAACTTCACCGGTCCGAACAGGGTCGAATGACAACCCATCAAGAACACGCCAAGAAACAACAGCGAAGATAAGTGCCAAACAAAGCCGGCGCTGATCAGCAGCATGAAAGCGATTTCGAGGTTCTTAACGAGCTTGGTGAGACTCGCTTTGTCGTACTTGTCGGCGAGTTGCCCAGCCGTGGCGGACAGCAACACGAAAGGCAGGATGAACAGCCCACCGATTAACGGGCCGGCGATTTTCGGATCCAGCCCACCCCACTCGGCCGAGTGAAATGTCGCCAGCACGGTGAAGGCAAATTTGAAGATATTGTCGTTCGCCGCACCAAGAAATTGCGTCCAGAAAAACGGCGCAAAGCGACGCTCGCCGAGCAACGCAAATTGGCTGTTGGTTGGTCGATCCGGGACGATATCAGTGGCAGCGTGGGTCATTGTCATCTCAACGTTGGTCTCAATTTCGGCACACCGCACGATCAATCTCCGTCGATTCTATGCGCGCAACATCCGTCTCACGCCGTTCGCCCCGAAAGTGCCGTCCCCAACGGTCGAATTTACAACGCCGTCCGTGACGCAGCCTCAATCTAACCTTCGGGCGGCACGAATGCACCCGTTGGTGGTGAAGTATCAAACTGCACTACCCGATGTTAGCCACCCGATCCGTCCTACCGCGAGGGGGGCATGATAGACTCGTCATAGGAGAAATCACATGAAAATGCCTGACGATTTGAAGCATGCTGCGCTCGACTACCACCGCTATCCGGTGCCGGGAAAGATCGAAATTACCGCCACCAAACCGCTTGCTACGCAGCGCGATCTGGCCCTCGCTTATACACCTGGTGTCGCTGCAGTATGCGAAGAAATCGCTCAAAACCCGAATGAAGCACGCAACCTGACAGCGCGCGGCAATCTCGTCGCTGTCATTACCAACGGGACGGCAGTGCTCGGTCTCGGTGCGATCGGGCCACTCGCTGCGAAGCCCGTCATGGAAGGCAAGGCCGTGCTGTTCAAGAAGTTTGCCGGTATCGATGTTTTTGATATCGAAATCGACGAAAGAGATCCAGAAAAACTGGTGCAAATCATTGCCTCGCTGGAGCCGACGTTTGGCGGCATTAATCTCGAAGACATCAAGGCACCAGAGTGCTTCTACGTGGAGAAAAAACTTCGCGAGAAGATGAAGATTCCCGTCTTTCATGACGACCAACATGGTACCGCCATCATTGTCGGCGCGGCGATTGTCAATGGACTCAAGGTGGTGGGCAAGGATATCTCCGAGGTTAAGCTGGTGTCGTCAGGTGCTGGTGCGGCAGCGCTGGCTTGCCTCGATATGTTGGTGGCACTGGGAATGAAGATGTCCAACATCTGGGTGACTGATATTGCCGGTGTGGTGTATCAGGGCCGCAAAGAGGAAATGGATCCGAACAAGCAGCGCTACGCCAAAGACACCGACGCGCGTGGACTCGGTGACGTCATCGCTGATGCTGATGTATTCCTCGGCTTGTCTGCCGGCGGGGTGCTGAAGCAAGAAATGGTCAAACGCATGGCGGCGAATCCTCTCATCATGGCGCTCGCCAATCCCACCCCGGAGATACTGCCCGAGCAAATCCGCGAAGTCCGCGACGACGCCGTCATTGCAACCGGCCGCTCGGATTATCCCAATCAGGTCAACAACGTTCTCTGCTTCCCGTTCATTTTTCGCGGTGCGCTCGACGTCGGTGCCACGACTATCAACGAGGCGATGAAACTCGCTGCAGTGTATGCGATCGCCGAACTCGCGCAAGCCGAACAATCTGACGTTGTCGCGATGGCGTACGGTGAGTCGTCAATATCATTCGGCAAGGACTATCTCATCCCGTTCCCTTTCGACCCGCGGCTGATTTCAAAGGTTGCGCCCGCCGTTGCCAAAGCTGCGATGGAGTCCGGCGTGGCCACGTCGCCGATCACTGACTGGGCCGCTTATTTGCAGCGGCTTGATCAGTTCGTGTATCAGTCCGGCCTGATCATGAAGCCGGTGTTTACCAAGGCGCGGCAGAACCCGAAGCGGATTGTCTACGCTGAGGGCGAGGAAGAGCGCGTGCTGCGCGCGGTCCAGGTGGTGGTCGATGACGGGCTGGCCAAGCCAATCCTGATCGCTCGGCCAACGGTACTCGCGCAACGGATTGAAAAATTTGGCTTGCGGCTCCGGCCCGGCATTGACGTTGACATCATTAACCCCGAGTACGACGAACGCTATCGCGACTACTGGAAGCAATACTACGAGTTGACCGCCCGTCGCGGCGTCTCCGAACAGTATGCCAAGATCGAGATGCGTCGCCGACTGACTTTGATCGGCGCGATGATGATCCATCGCGGTGAAGCCGATGGCATGATCTGCGGCACCTTCGGCACCCACGAGTTGCATCTCCATTACATCGATCAGGTTATCGGCCGACGCGCGGGTATCAAGCACTTCTACGCGATGAACCTACTGATGTTGCCCAAGCGTACCGTGTTCATTTGCGACACCTACGTCAACGAGAATCCGACGGCCGAGCAGATTTGCGAAATGGCGATCCTCGCGGCAGAAGAAATCCGTCGCTTTGGCCTGACACCGAAAGCGGCACTACTCTCACACTCCTCGTTCGGCACGTCCGACGCACTAACTGCCGTCAAGATGCGCGAAGCGCTGGCCCTCATTAAGGCACGCGCGCCACACCTCGAGGTCGAGGGCGAAATGCACGTCGACGCAGCACTGTCCGAGGAGGTTCGCAACGCCACCATGCCGGGCGCCAAACTCAAGGGTGAAGCGAATCTGTTGATCATGCCGACACTCGATGCGGCCAATATCTCATTCAACCTGCTCAAGACTTCCGCTGGCGGCGGCATCACCATTGGGCCGATCCTGCTTGGTGCGGCCAAGCCGGTGCATATCGTCACGCCGACCGCGACCGTGCGTCGCATCATCAATATGACTGCGCTTGCCGTTGTGGATGCGCAGGCGCTGCGGAAATAGGCTGCCACCGCCGCATGAAGTCCTCGCGATTTGCCCTACCGAGAATGCTGCCCGCTGGCGGCACCATCGGCGTCTTCTCACCCGCCGGGCCACCGGTCGCGGCGCGTGTCGAGCGCGGTATTGCGCGCCTTGAGTCGCACGGCGTCAAGTGCGTTGTCGCCGCTGACGCCATCGGTTCCCACGAATATTTTTCAGCGCCGGACGATATACGTCTGGCGAGCTTTCACAAGATGCTTGCCGACCCCGGCATTGACCTGATGATGATGACGCGCGGTGGCTATGGCATTTCGCGGATCGTGCATCGAATCGACTGGGATGCGGTTGCGCGTTCAGGAAAAATTCTGTGCGGGTTTTCGGATTTCACCGCGATCAACCTTGCCGCGATCGCAAGCGGTGGTTTTGTTACACTCGCCGGGCCGGGTGTCGCAACGGATTTCGGTGACGAAGCCTACGAAGGGCAACTCGCGGACGATCACGCATTCATGGAGCAACATTTCTGGCCGCTCGTTCGGGGCCAGTCCATCCAGGTTGAGGTCGAAACCGAGCATGCGTACGCTGCTCAGCGGATCACCGGACCGCTTTGGGGATCTAATCTGTCACTGCTCAGTCACATGGTCGGCACACCGTTCTTACCCGATATTTCGGGAGGCATACTCTTTCTGGAAGAAATCGGCGAGAAGCCGTACGCCGTGGAGCGAATGATCTTGCAGCTGTTCCACGCAGGCATACTACAGAAGCAGGGCGCAATTCTGCTCGGCGACTTCAGCGACTGCCATCCCGAGGACGATCGGTTTCCCTACACGATGGACTACGTCGTTCGGACACTGCGTCAGATCGTGAGTTGTCCGGTCCTGACCGGCCTGCCGTTTGGGCACGTCGCCCGCAAGGTGACCATTCCGTTTGGCGCAGTAGCAACGCTCGCCATCGCCGACCAGCGCTATTCTCTAAGCTATTGACCGTGTATCGGTAGCCTGACTCTGGCGCCGGACACATTGCACTTCAACTCTCTGGATCGCGCTTCGATGACTCCGCAGGAATTGCCACTGACCAATGACACCGCGCGGACGGTGTTCCGCGCCTGCAATCTGTGCGAGGCGATATGTGGACTCGAATTTAAGATTCGTGGTTCGACGATTACGAGCATCCGTGGCGATGACGCTGACCCTTTCTCGAGAGGCCACATCTGCCCGAAAGCGATCGCCCTCAAGGACATCCACGAGGATCCCGATCGGGTTCGCACGCCACTGGTTCGCGACGGCGAGACGTGGCGTGCAATCGCTTGGGATGAGGCTTTCGACCTTGTTGCCGAACAACTGGCCGACGTCATCAAGTGCCACGGCAATAACGCGGTGGCCGTGTATGCGGGAAACCCTAACGTTCACAACTTCGGCCACCTGCTCAACCTTCCGCAAATCGCGAAACTCATCGGTAGTCGCAACATCTTTTCGGCGTCGTCCGTCGACCAGATGCCACAACAACTGGTTTCATACTGGATGTTTGGCCATCAGTTTCTGATCCCGATCCCGGATATCGACCACACCGACTACTTCCTGATTCTCGGTGCCAATCCGATCGCCTCAAACGGCAGCATGATGACAGTGCCGGACGTGGCAAAGCGCCTCAAGGCCGTACAGACGCGTGGTGGCAAGGTAGTAGTGATTGATCCGCGGCGGACAGAAACCGCGGCCGTTGCCTCGCAACACTATTTCATCCGACCGGGTAGCGATGCGGCATTCCTTGCAGCGTTGATCAATACCCTGCGCGTAGAGTCGCTGTTTCGACTGCCCGACGCTGATCGACTCAACGGTCTGGATGCCGCACTGGATGCAATCCAGGCGCTTTCACCGGAACGGGTGGCTGCCTTCACCGGCATTGATGCGGTTGCGATACGACAAATCGCTCGCGACTTTGCCGCCGCGAACTCGGCCGTGGCTTATGGCCGTATGGGCACCGCGACGCAGGCATTTGGCGCGACCAACCAGTGGCTGATCTATCTGCTCAATCTTGTCACCGGCAATCTTGACCGCCTCGGTGGGGCGCTGCTGACGGCACCCTTGCTACCAATCACCGGGCCGGGCACGCGAGCCGGTGGCCACGCCCGCTGGCATTCGCGCGTGCGCAAGTTACCTGAAACCAACGGTGAGCTGCCGGTGGCGACGCTGGCTGAAGAAATGTTGACGCCGGGTGACGACCAAATTCGTGCGCTATTTACGACCGCAGGCAATCCGGTGCTCTCCACACCGAACGGACGACAGCTTGACGCAGCCATTTCGCAACTCTCCTTCATGGCCTCGGTGGACATCTACATCAACGAAACGACCCGTCACGCCAATGTCATTCTGCCGCCGACCTCGGCACTGAATCACGACCACTACGACTCGGTGTTCAATGCGCTCGCCGTACGTAATGTCACCCGCGTCAATGAAGCGATCTGGCAGCGCCCCGAGAACGAGCGCTACGACTGGGAAATTTTCGCCGGGATCGGCACGCGACTGGCGGCGCTGCTGGGCCGCGACTACAAGACTCCGCCCACAGTAAGGCAGGTGGTTACGTTGGCGGCGGCGCGGCACTCCACTGGAAGCTACGACGCGATCGCTGCGGAGACGCATGGCATGGATCTCGGTCCGCTCTTACCATCGCTTTATCAACGCCTACAGACACCAGATGGTCGGATCGACTGTGCGCCAAAGGCGCTAATCGATGACGTGCCGCGCCTTGAAGCTGCCATCGCTTCGACAAGTTCCAGATCGGACCAGTCATTGCTCATGATTGGCAGGCGCCACGTACGCAGCAACAACTCGTGGATGCACAACAGCCACCGTCTGATCAAAGGCAAGCCTCGCAACCAACTGCTGATGCACCCCGAGGACATGTCCGCGCTCGGCTTGTCGGACGGCCAGTCGGTAACAGTCACGTCGCGTGTTGGCGCGGTGCAGCTGCCCGTCGCGTCATGCGCAGACATGATGCGAGGCGTCGTATCGGTGCCGCACGGCTTCGGTCACCAGCGACTCGGCGTTCGGCAGGCGGTCGCCTCGCAGGTCGCGGGCGCGAGTGCCAATGACCTTACCGATGAGATGGCCGTCGATGCTGTTTCCGCCAACGCGGTATTGAACGGCGTGCCGGTCCGCGTCGAATCTGCCGCAGCCAAGGCGACGTAGCCGCCAACGGCTGCACTGTAGAGGCTTGTCAACCGCAGGAGCAAACTGCCGTTAGTCGAACCGGGCCAGCAAGGCTTCGTGCTACTTGATCTCGGCTCATCGACGAATCCCAAACGACATTCAGGAGAGAAATATGAGAAAGCAATTCTCAGCGCTGGCCCTTGCCTTGCCGCTCTGCTTCACCCTCGTTACCGGCAGCGCATTGGCTGAGGAAAAAACAGCCCCGGCGCAGCAAACAAAGATGGCCGAGTGCAACAAGCAAGCCGAAGGCAAGAAGGGCGATGAGCGCAAGGCGTTCATGAGCGAATGCCTAACGAACAAGCAGGCCCGTCAGCAGGACAAGATGAAGTCCTGCAACAAGGACGCCGAAGGTAAAAAAGGTGACGAGCGCAAGGCATTCATGTCCGATTGCCTCAAAAAGTAGCTTCGACAAGCTGGCTTGCATATTCCACGGGGGCATCCCGGTGGAATGTGCAGGCAAATGAGAAACGGGCGTCCGACAACATCGGACGCCCGTTTTCTTGTTCCAATCGACCGACGAACCAACAATGGATTTCTACATTATCACCGGCTTGTCGGACTGTTCGTTGGCATGAATGCCTTTTGCTGGAAAGTAAAACGCAAGCTCCGCGCTGATCTTTTCAATAGCCGCCACGCTACCCTGCTGGAAATCATCACGCTTGAAGTGGTGTTCCATTTCCTTGCAGATCGCCCGCCAACGTTCATCCCCGACATGTCGCTGTATACCGCGGTCGGCGATGATCTCGACCTTGCGATCGGCGAGCAGCACATACACCAAAACACCATTGTTCTCCTCGGTGTCCCACACCCGCATGCCCGAGAAAACCTCCAGCGCACGCTGACGCGATGATGTACCGGCCCACAGCTGCGGCGTCGTTAGTTCCGCTTCAACAACAAAACGCACCTGACCGCAATGCGTGCGCTCACCGGCAGCGACCGCCGCTTCAACCGCACCGAGTGCCTCCCGGGGAAACGCGCGCCGTGCAATCAATGGCGACATCCACACGTGACGAAAAAATCGTTTGACGAAGCTCATCACCAGTCTCCCGAGGCGCCGCCGCCGTCAAACCCGCCGCCGCCGCCGGAAAAGCTATCACCGCCCCCGAAGCTTCCGCCGCCACCGCCACCAAATCCGCCAAATCCTCCGCCGCCATGTCGGCCAGTAAACATTCCGGCGAATAGCGCGACCAAAAGGACGATCACACCGATCACTACCGGTAGCAGCAATCCGCCCAAGATCCACCATGCGGCGGCGCCTGTAACGCCTGCTGTGGCCGTCGCACCGAGGAAGCGGCCGAGGATCGAGCGCAGCACCGGTGCAACGAATACCGCTGCGAGGATCGCAAGGAAAAAGAAATTCTCGTTGCCAGACGACTGCGATGCCTGCTTCTTTTTCGGCGGCGGCGGCAGTGCTTCACCGTCGATGACGGAGGCGATCTTGTCCACACCGTTGTAGATGCCGTCGCCGAACTTTCCCTCGCGAAAACGTGGCGCGACGATCTCGGCGATGATACGTTTGGACACGGCGTCCGTGAGCACACCCTGCACGCCAGGCCCCGTGAGAATCTGCATCTTCCGGTCGGATTTGGCGACCACAAAAAGCACGCCATCATCGACTCCCTTGCGACCGATCTTCCAAGTCTCGGCGACGCGCAGCGAATAATCAAAGATGACTTCCGGCGCAGTCGAGTCAACAATCAATACCGCAATCTGCCCGCCCTTCTTCGCCTCGAAGGCTCGAATACGTTCGGTGATACGCGCTTCGTCGCTGCTGCCCAGCGTCGCCGTCGTGTCCGTGACGCGCGAAACCAGCTTGGGCACGGCAAGAAAATCGCCCTCCGCCGCGTTGGCGGGCAAACCGTAGAGCAACGCGGCGACGGCAACCAGCGTCGCTCCCCACAGACTGGCGCGGACGGCGACAACTCGCATCGTGGCAGAACGTCCCGCTCCCGCCGGGGCGGGAGCTGTGACGGGCATCATTGGTTCGCTAACGAGAGTGGAGGCGCGTTACTTTGCCGGAGCCGGCGCGGGAGCGGGAACAACAGCTGGCGCAGCGGTTGGCGCAGCGGCCGGCGGTGCATTGAAGTTAACCTTCGGCGCAACCGAAATGGCCTTTTCATTTTCCACCGTGAATTGCTCTTTCACCTTGTAACCAAAGACCATCGCGGTCAGATTGCTCGGAAACTGACGCGCAAGGATGTTGTAGCCTTCGACCGCTTCAGTGAAGCGCTTTCTGGCGACCGTGATGCGGTTCTCGGTGCCTTCAAGCTGAGACTGTAGTTCACGGAAATTCGCATCCGACTTCAACTGGGGGTAGTTCTCAGACACCACCAACAGGCGCGAGAGCGCTGAACTCAATTCACCCTGTGCAGCCTGGAAGTTCTTCAGCGCTTGCGGATTATTGAGCGCGTCCGCCGTCAAGTTGACGGAGCCAACTTTCGAGCGTGCGTTGGTCACGCCGAGTAGCACGTCCTTTTCCTGAGACGCGTAGCCTTGCACCGTGGCAACCAGATTCGGAATCAAGTCCGCGCGGCGCTGGTACTGATTGACAACCTCGGCCCAAGCTTTTTTAACACCTTCGTCCTTGGTCTGAAAATCGTTATAGCCACAGCCTGTAAGCGACAAGGCGATGGCAACACCAAACAAGGCAAGAAATTTACGCATCGTGTTCCCTTTCGGAAAATGGCCAGAAAAAGTGCTGCCCCAAATAAATCGGGGCGTCCGTAGAGTTTACAAGACCCCGGCAAGCGTCGTTTTGGCCAGTTGCAAGTCTTCCCAGGCTTTCAGCTTCTCGGGAAGATTTCGCAACAGGTACGCCGGGTGGTAGGTGGCGATGACAGGGATGTTTCGATACTGGTGCACACGGCCCCGCGACGCGGCCATGGCAGCGTCAGAACCGGTCAAGCGCGCGATGGCGGTCTTTCCCAGCGCGACAATGATCTTGGGCTGAATCAAATCGATCTGCCTGTCGAGCAGCGGCGCGCACGCCAGTGCCTCGTCGGGAAGCGGCGTGCGGTTGCCCGGCGGACGGCACTTAACAACGTTGGCGATGTACACCTCGCGTCCGCGCGCGAGTCCGGCCGCGCCGAGCATGGCGTCGAGCAGCTTGCCGGCTTGCCCGACAAACGGCTCACCGGTGTCATCCTCTTCTGCGCCTGGCCCCTCGCCGATGAACAGCCAATGCGCTGCCGGCGCGCCGACACCGAACACGACATTTTTACGCTGCCCGCACAGCCCGCATGAACGACAATCATTGGCAAACGCTTGCAGGGCCGGCCAATCAGCAGCAGCGATTTTGGCCAGCGTTTCCGGGCTGGCCACTGGCAATGCTGTTGTTTCAGGCGACGCGGTTGCCGCTTTGATTGGCTGATTGCGGGGGATGGATTTGGCGGGTGTCGGGGCAACAGCGGCCACCTGGGCCGGAGTTGAAGTCGCAGATGCCCGACCGGCGATGGTACGGCTGCTCGACTGCCCGAGTACCGACGCAGCCGCAGGCCGTACAGACGCAACCTGACCAATGCCGCGCATTTCAAAGTGCGGCCACAGTTCCATTTCCATCAAGTAGTCTTTATCCAGCCGCATCGACGGTCCGTGCCTTAATGTTGAGCCCAAGAAACAACGCATCCTCACGCCCCGTCACGGCGGGATAGTAGTCACGCCGTAGACCAAGCTGGCGGAAGCCAAATTTCTCGTAGAGCCGCAATCCGGCGATATTGGTCGGTCGAACTTCCAAATAGATCACTTCGCACTTGGTCGGCGCTGCTTCGTCGATCAGGTGCTGCAAGATTGCGCTGCCGACGCCGTTGCCCTGCCAGTCCTTTCGCACGGCGAGGTTCAGCAAGTGCATCTCCTCGAGCGTCGGCATGGTGATTACGTAGCCGATCAATTCCCCGCCATGCCATGCGCCAATACAGTCATAGCCAGAAAAAAGCGAATCGCGAAAATTGCCCTGCGACCATGGGAAGGCATAAACACTCGACTCGATGCAAGCCACTTGGCTCAACTGTGCCTCTTCGAGTTTTGCAAAGCGAAGCTGCGGAACCCCGGGCTTTGCGACGGCACTCATGTCACCGCCTGCGCGCGTGTCGCCTTCGCCACTTTGGCGGCGTGACGCTCCGCGATAGTCTGGGCGACATTGTTGCGAACGTACAGCGGCGATGCCTCGTGCGGCGAAATGGCCGCCGCCAAGCTAACACGCGCAATCATGCGTGAGGCAACATTCAGCAAGTCTGCCGCCAAGGGAAACCGCACTCGTTCGGTGTCCGGTAATCGAATCCGTCCACTCTTGCCTAGGCTCTGCGCCAGCGCAGGAACGAAGAAGGCACTGCCCACGCCCTGCCACTGGCGCGCGCCTCCCACCAAATCCCCGATGGCCTCTGGCTTGACCAAGCAGGGGGCGACGAGCTCGACAAAGCCGGTGGGTGCACCGGCATCACGCTGGTAGGCCGCCAGGTAAACCTCACCCATGCGCGCATCAATGGCGGCCAGTATCGGCAGGTCCACCGCTGCGCCTGTCGCTTCTGCCAGCGCCAAGGTTGAGGGTAGCGCAATCACTTGCTTGCCGAGCCCATAGGCAAGACCCTGCGCCAGCCCGCATGCCACGCGAACGCCGGTAAACGAGCCCGGTCCTTGACCGAATACAACCAAGTCCAGCGCCTTCACGTCGAGCCCCAATTGCGCGAGCAGCGCGTGCATGGTCGGCAGCGCAAGTTCACCGCTCTGCTGTCCAACATCGGAAATCGCCGTCGACACCATCTGGCCATCAAGCGCAACGGCGACGGAAATCGTTTCGGAGGAGGTTTCAAAGGCGACAATATTCACGCCCAAATTATAGCGGTCGGGTCACGAGGAGCACCGTTAGAGCGCGAGCGAGCGCTACCTAGACCCACTAGCTGTCACGACCGGGACGGCCAATGGTTCAATGGTGCGATGGCCGGCTGGCGCGGCAGCGAGGTGACGCGGCGGCCGGATGGCTCAGTAGCACGGTGGCTCCGTGGCGCGACGCGCGCCGCAGACTCCCATGCTAAAAAAGAAACTCGCCATTCGGCGCGGGTTTCAAGCCTATTTGTGCTCAAAACGCCCGTGGATAAACGAGTTTGATTCGTTAATTCAACCAAGAACTACGCGCGCAGAAAATCCAGCGGGGCAAACCGCCCGTTCAAGACACGCGTGGCTTCGAGCCCCCACCAATTCGAAATCACGCTGCTGTAGACCGAGCGAAAGTCGACCGCAAAAGGCAAGTTGCCGTTGCCATCGAGCTTGCCCAGCTGCGGCGCGTCGCCGTACATGCCGCCGCGCACTTTGCCGCCCGTCACAAAATGCACATTGGCCGTACCGTGATCGGTACCGTTGCTTTGGTTTTCTTTCGGGCGACGACCAAACTCGGCGTAGGTCATGATGAGTGACGAATCCCAACGATTCAGTTCGACGAGTGCGGCTTTCAACGCTGCGACCCCTTCTGCCAGATCACGCAGAAGGTTGGCGTGAGTTCCGAGCTGGTTCGCATGCGTGTCGAATCCGCTGAGCGTGAGTCGAATGACGCCAATGCCGGCATTGCTGGCGACGAGTTGCGCGGCGGTACGAATCTGGCCGGCAAAGCCACTTTTCGGAAACTCTGTCTTGAACTGATAGTTGGTATTGAGTTTTGACGCCGCGTGAACGACTTCGGTTTCCACCGCGAGGATATGTCGTAGCGCTTTGTTGCGTTCATCCTTGCCAGCCTGCGCGAGTTTGGCGGTACGCAAAAACTGTGCAGTGTCGGCCAACGCGATGGTCCTGACACCCAGCCCGGACAGCGGCCCCATGTCGTTCGATCCCACCACCACAGCGTCGGCCGCAAAGCCCGTCGGTGCTGGTGTCTGCGCGAAGGTTCTAGCGAGCCAGCCGGCATCGAGATACTCGTCACTCTTCGAAGCAGTTTCCCAGATTTCAATTGAACGGAAATGGGACAGGTTCGGATTCGGATAGCCAAGCCCTTGAACGATGGCGAGCTCCTTGTTGTCCCACAGCGCCATCAGTGGCGTAAGTGAGGGATGCAGTGCCTCGCGCTCGGTGAGATTGAGTAACGTTGAGCGTTCCAACGCGATACGCGGCCGTAATGAGGCGTAGAGCGGATCGCTGTAGGGCACCACGGTATTCAAGCCGTCATTGGCACCCTTGAGCTCGATGAGGATCAACAGATTATTGTAGGGCGTGACAAATTTTGCCGCGCCAGCGCGGGCCGACGGGGTGGCTGTCACCGGGGTCTGTGCCCAGCTCACGCCATTCGTTTGGCCAAACATGGGTAGCGATAGCGCGACCCCGCCCGCTCCCGCCGTTTTGAGAAATGCTCTGCGATCCAATGTCATGACCTGTCCTCTACTTCAGGTGGTAGCCGGGATCGGCGACCAGCGCGCGAGCCCAGTCGGAAGGCTTGCCGCCTTGCGGAATATCGCGCGGTGCGACCGCTAGCACCACTTTCGACATTCCCGTTTGGCCGCCCTTGCCGGCACCGGAGCCGGGATCAAATGTCGATGACCAGCGCTCGAGGTTCCAATTGAGTGCCGCCATGGCGCGCTCGACGTTGCGCTGTTGGCGTTGCTCGCGCCCGGGCGGTGGTGGCGTTCCACTACGTTCCGCCATTTCGTCGAGCGCATTCATCATTGGCTCCGAACGGTCTTCATTTTTGAAAAGCCGGTCGATGAACTGCTTGCGACCGAGCAAGGTTGCCGAGTTGATCCAAGTTTCACCGCCCGGCCAGCCTTTGACATTGGGTGGTGTGAACACGTTTTGTCCCAACAGCGCCGAGGCGAGTACGAACGGTCGCAGGTTCGGCGTACGAATCTCAAACATCTTTAGCGTGCCGACAACGAATTCCACCGGCGATTTGATTAACGTGCCGCGATTGCCTGGCTCGTAGAAAGCGTCTGACGAGAGCATCGCCTGCATCAACTTACTGATGTTGTAACCGGATTCGCGAAAGATGTCCGCCAGTCGCGAAACTTCATGCTCGTTGGGCTCGGGCGAAACAAACTCGCACCATAACTTGCGCGACACAAACTGTGCTGTCTCGGTGCGCTTTAACAGCAGATCAAGCACCTGATCACCCTCGAAGTTACCGCGCTTGCCAAATATTGTCTTAACGCCTGCGTCATGAATGCCGCGGCGAAACATGAACTCGCCGGTCTCGCGATCAAGCGACCAGCCGGTGAAGGCGCGCGCCATTTCTTTTATGTCTTGCTCGGTGTAATTGCCTTCGCCGAGCGTGAAGAGTTCCATGACCTCACGGGCGAAATTCTCATTGGGTTGTTCGCGACGGCTATTGGCGTTGTCCAGATAAATCAACATGGCGGGATCGCGCGCCACCTCGCGCAACATCACCGCAAAGTTACCGAGCGCATTTCTCCGCAACGTTACATTCTGCTGGTACATCAGGGTGGTGTAGCGGACCTTCTGCTGACTGGTGGCAAAGTGGTTGTGCCAAAACAGCGTCATCTTTTCGGTCAAGGGCGACGGTGTGGTCAACATTTCCCGGAACCACCACTCACGCAGGTCGAACGCACGCTCGGCATTCAGGCGCTGTTCCGCCTCACGCTCCTCGCGTGTCATGTCACGGAATTTGCTGGCGGGTACGATCGGCGCTGTTACCCACATCGGCGCCGGTGTTATCGCAACGTCCCGTCCAGCACCCAGCAGACGCTCTGCGGCCTGCTGGCGCGTCAGTCCGGTGAACGACTCTACCTCCGCAGCGCTCGCCGCAAAACCGGTGCGATTGAGCAGATGCCGGGCGTCGCCCTGATTCAACTTGTCTGTGCCCTTAGCC
>JAYVUH010000355.1:0-2754 GCA_043788115.1 Burkholderiales bacterium | reverse complement strand
GCACCAATGGAACAACCATTGGCTTGAAAACCGTCAAAATCTGCCCTCGACCAGCTCATTTTTCGCTTCGATTCCTCAAGTCCGACAGGCTGCTAGGCCGCTACGGTTCCGAGTTTAGCACCACGCCGCAGACGGTCAAATCTGGCTTGATTCCCATGAATGACCGCTGCGACCGAGGGATTGGTAGCGGCGACAATGACATCTGATTTGAACGCAACCAGTGCGGCAGCCAGGCTTGGGAGATGCGCGACGTTCGTCTCCGACCATCGCGGTTCAAACACGATGTTGCGTCCCTCGATATGGCCGAATTCGTGCATGGGCTTTTTGAAAGTCTCGTAGTAGATCTCGGTCCAACGGGTGCGGGAACTGATCGGCAAATACCCGACTCGATATACCTAGTTTGTTTGTTGTGCGAATGGCAGGCGCGGGATGAGACGGACGGCCGACGCGAGGGCAACGAATTTTCGGCGGCGTTGGTTCATTCAATTACCTCGTCTACGCGCACCAGCACCGATTGCGGAATCGTGATGCCAAAAACCTTGGCTGTTTTAAAATTGATTACCAGTTCAAACTTCGTTGGCTGCTGAACCGGCAGATCGCCCGGCTTGGCACCTCTGAGGATTTTGTCGACGTAGGTTGCTGCGCGCCGATAGTTGTCAGAGTAGCTTGGCCCATACGCCAAAAGGCCTCCGGCCTCGGCGAATTCCCTTCGGTTGTAGACAGCAGGTAATTTGTAGACCGCTGCCAGCCTGGAAATTTCGATGAGTTCGTTGCCGAACATCGGGTCGGAGACCACCAGAACTGCACCTGCACGCCACGCGGTGAGCGTGGCAAACGCGCTCGCCAATTCCTGCCGCCGGGGTACCTCCAAGACTTGCAGGTCTAATGCCAGGGCCCGAGCCGCCTCTCGCGTTCGGGTCGCTGCCAATCGCGCGCCAGAATTGGCCGGGTTTATCAGGATAGCAACGCGCGAGACTTTTGGTGCGATCGCCTTGAGCAGCTCGAGCTGTTTGCTGCTCACCTCAGTAATGAGTACCGACAGACCCGTTGCATTCCCGCCCGGTCTGGAAAGGCTGGACACGAGTCCGGTGCCCACCGGGTCGCCAGCAGTCGCAAAAACAATCGGTACCGTCGTCGTTTGATTCTTGGCCGCATGCGCGGTGCCCGTCCCGCCAACCACGAGAACGTCTAGTTTCAGCGCGAGAAGTTCCGCGATGAGTTCGGCGAACCGGTCAACCACGCCGTACGCATACCTGTACTCGATAACGATGTTCTGGCCCTCGACGTAACCAAGCTCACGCAGGCCCTGCCGAAACGCTTCGATACGGGGCTCTTTAGGCGATTGATCCCCAATCACACCGATCCGAGGAACTTTACCCGCCGGTCGCTGCGCGATGGCAATCGACGGCGCCGCAAGAACGGCGAGCCCGATTAGTAGAGTGCGTCGGTCGATCATTGAATGACCTCGTCTCGACGCAATTCGCATCCGTTGCGCGTGAATCGCGGCAGCAGAAAGGCAACCAGGACGATTAAAACGAGAAATCGCTTCACCATTTCCTCCCCCATAACCAAGCAGAACAAAATGCAGAAATCGTTTGATACACGTCGCACTATTGCGCCTCAACAAATCAGCGATCTTGAGTGCTTTTGTTCATTGCCAGTTGTCTGACGGAAAGTTTACTCCGCAAGGCGAAGTCGTGCACCTTATCGCCGGAAAGCTCATCGTCCAAAGCGCCATGCCGGGAGAGTTGGATTTCAATACGCGGGAATTACAATGAAGTCTAGCACTGGAGCAGCTCATGACGGCATTTCATCCCGCAATCCGCGCCAGTGCTTGATGTAGCCTTGAATAGCGCAGCGTCCCGCAGGCACTTCCGTTGGTCGTAACCAGGTTCATGATCAGTCCCACAATCCCGGATTACGGCGTGCCGCATAATCCGGGCTACGTAAAATAAAGCTACGCGCCGTGGCCATCATCAATCGTAATATCCACCATCAACTCGTTGGCCAGGCTCTCAAGACCTGCACGCAGTTCCTCCGTATCGAGCGTTGCCGGAACCAGCAAGCGTGCATGCATCTGAAACATTTGCTCGCCAGACCACGCGCCACTGACGACTTCGGTCTGTAATTTCTCGATACTGATCCCGCGCCGCGCGAGTTGACTGGAAATACTGTGGATGATCCCCGGGTGGTCATTGCCAACCAGGTCGAGTTTTAGATGGCGTGCCGCGTTTACATTATCGCCCCCGGCTTCACCACCCTTCGCGACCGCAATGCGCATGCCCGGCGATTCCAGCGAATGCAGCGCTGCCATCAACGCATCGCTATGCTGCGTGACAACCTGCAATTGCACGATGCCAGCGAATTGCCCTGCAAAATTGGCCATCAGGCTATCGGTCCAGCTCGCGCCGAATTCGACCGCCTTATCCGAAACTGCGCTGACGATCCCGGGGCGATCGGGACCAATGACGGTGATCACAAGTGAAGTCAGCATACGGAAATGTCCTTTTCGGGAGAAACTGGATGCGTAATTCTATATGGTCAGGCTGACTACCGGATACGCCACCGGGAGTAGACTAATCGTGTCTTGCTTCACGGGAAAACGACATGTTTGGAAAGTACGTCAGCAAATGTAGTTCAGGTCTCGTCTTCGGTTGTTCTTGTGCTTGGGTTGCGCTTGCCAGCCTGCTCGTTTCCATTGGCGCAAATTCTGCAACACCATCGATCAGTGCCGGCGGCAACCACAGCGTTGCA
>JAYVUH010000354.1:0-2134 GCA_043788115.1 Burkholderiales bacterium | reverse complement strand
TAGGCGCGAAGCGTCAGCGGCGCTTTGTGCGGCGACGCAGGCGAGGGCGCGCAGCGCATCGCGAATCAATGCGGCGATAGGTGCAAAGCGTGCGTAGCCCGTCTGCGATTTTTCGGAGAGTCGGGCGTTGACCAGAAGGCACGGCACGCTGTGTTTGCGGCAGGTGGCAACCATGTTCGGCCAGATCTCGGTTTCCATTACCAGCGCAACGCGTGGCGAGAAGTGCTTGAACACCCCGGCGAGAAGCCACGGAATGTCGTAGGCAAGGTAGGCAATCGTCACGGTGTCGCCAAATAGTTCGTTGGCGGTACGTCGACCGGTCGGTGTCGTACAGGTAAGCAGAATCGGTGCCGCAGGATACTGCTCGCGCAAGGCGGCGATCAGCGGCGCTGTCGCACGGACTTCGCCGACGGACACTGCATGAACCCAGATCGCACCGCTTCGCGTCTGGCCGGGGTGTCGGCCGAAGCGCTCGCCAATGTGCCGACCATAACCGGCCTCCGCGCGACTGCGCCACAACAAGCGCAGCAAAATGAGCGGCAACGCCGCGATCATCGCCAACGTGTAGATGAAGCGGAGCATCAGGCCGTGACCCGATCAAGCGCAGCCAGTACCGATTCGACGCTGACTACGGCGGGCTGCGCTCTGCTGCCTCTCCCGACGTTCTCGAAGTGCGCACGCCCAAGTAGTCCAGTCCGTGTGGGATCAGTGGCCGTGTAAATGCCAACCGTTGGCCGATCCAGCGCCACGGCGAGATGGGCCAGACCTGTATCGACGCCGACAACCGCGTGAGCGTTGGCGAGCAGCGCTGCCGTCTCGGCCAGTGGTCGCATGGCTAACGCCTCGGCATTCGGCAGCGACGCGGCAATTTCTTTACCGCGAGCGAGCTCGGCAGCGCTGCCGGAGAGCAGCGTGACTTGAAAGCCGCGCGCGCCCAGCGCCGCCCCCAATGCAGTCCATGCGGCGATCGGCCACTCCTTGTCGGCGCGGCTGGTGCCGTGCAGAAACACCACGTTGTCGCGGCTGGGTGCCATCGGCAGGCGCATGCCGTAATCGCATTCATTCACCAGCGGGTAGCCGAGCGCCGCCGAGGCCAACGCGCGAACGCGCTTCACGGCGTGCTGGTCCTTCGCCACCAAAAACCGCTGCGAGTAGAACCATGCGGCCAGCGGTTCGCGCGCGCTATCGCGATCAAATCCGGCGATGGGACCGCGGGCCCAATGCGCGACGACCGCACTTTTCAGGAGGCCTTGGGTGTCGATGATGCGGTCGTAGGACGCCTTCGCGAGCGTCGCTTTGTCATCCAGCAAGTCGCGCCACGCAGACGGTGAGAACCACGCGTTCTTTAGCGCGCGCAATCGCAGTGGAAACACGCGAGCGATTGCCGGGTGCAGCGCCACCAGCGGCGCGTAGGGAGCGTCGACACACCAGTCGATTTGCGCATCCGGGAACGCGCGCCGGATATCGTTGGCCACCGGGAAATTGTGAACGACATCGCCGAGCGACGAGAGTTTGACCAACAGTATGCGCATGGCCGCATTCTAACGTCGTCCAGTACAATCCCGGCCATGCTCGCCGCCCCCGAATCCACGCCAAAACTCGCGCTCAGCGTCTGCATCATCGCCAAAAACGCTGCCACGCAGATCGCCGAGTGCATCGCCTCGGCGGCGTTTGCCGACGAGGTATTGGTGGTCGAATCGGGCAGCGAGGACGATACCGTTGCGATTGCGACGCAGATGGGCTGCCACGTAATCGAGCACGCGTGGCTCGGCTTCGGCCAACAGAAACAATTTGCGGTCAGTGCGGCGAAACACGATTGGGTGCTGTGTCTGGATGTCGATGAAAGAGTGACGCCAGAGCTGGCGGCGGCGATCGGTGCGGCGCTGGCGAGCAACAGCCACCGCGCGTACCGTATGCCCCGCCGCAACCGCTTTCTGGGCCGCTGGCTCAAGTACGGCGAGGGCTACCCCGACTGGTCGCTGCGTCTGTTCCATCGCGACGCAGCTAGCTGGAGCAACGATCCGGTCCACGAAGCGGTGATCACCACTGTCCCGGTGGGTGCACTTTCTGGCGATCTATTGCACGAGTCCGCCGAGGATGTTTCGGTGTACCTGCAAAAACAGAATCGTTACTC
>JAYVUH010000353.1:0-6865 GCA_043788115.1 Burkholderiales bacterium | reverse complement strand
GCCGTCGTGATTGATCAGCACCTCGGCGGCACCGCTTTTTACGGTTGCCACCAATGAATTGGTCGTGCCGAGATCGATGCCTACGGCCAGCCGATGCTGGTGCGGTGCGGTTGATTCGCCGGGCTCGGAGATTTGCAGGAGTGCCATCAATCAGTCGTCCATGGCTGCGGGTCAGTATTCAATCGCTTCATTTGCGAGATCAATTTCTTCGCCCAGCTTTTCGAGGAAGCGTAGTTTACGCACGGTTTCACGGGCGTCTGTGTAGCTATTCGCGTCGGCGAGTTGCTGCGCGAGCAGCGCGAACAGACTGCGCTCATCTGTCAACTTCACTGCCGCGAGCTTATCCAGCGCGGCGGCGTCCTCGGCACGTCGCGCATCGACCACCGCCTCACGCCATTCCATCTGCTGCATCAAAAACTCAACCGGCATCGCGGTGTTCGATTCCTCCTGTGTATCGACACCACGCAATTTCAGCAGGTAACGCCCGCGATTAAGTGGCGACTTGAGCGTGCGATAGGCTTCATTGGCCTGTGTCGCCCACTGTGCGGCGATGCGCTTTTCGCTGTCGGTGCCCTGCATCACGCGATCAGGATGGACCTCGCGCTGCACGTCCCGATAGGCGCGTTCGAGCGCTTGCAGGTCGAGCGCGAAGCCGACCGGCAATTGGAACAACTCGAAATGATTTTGCGAAAAGTTGGGTGTCATGACGTGAAACGGGGCGGTGATTCCGCCCCGGGGTCAGTTCAGTCCCTTCCCCCTCGACGGGGGAAGGTTAGGATGGGGGTGAAGCACGCCACGAGAGTAACGCGCAACAATGTTCAAACGTTAAACGACTCCCCGCATCCGCATTTGTCTTTCTCGTTCGGATTGTTGAACTTGAAGCCTTCGTTCAAACCCTCGCGCACGAAATCGAGCTCGGTGCCATCGATGTACGCCAAGCTCTTCGGGTCAACAAATACTTTGACGCCGTGGCTTTCAAACGCCTGATCTTCCGGGCTCGCGACATCCACAAACTCAAGCTTGTAGGCCATACCGGAGCAGCCGGTGGTACGAACGCCAAAGCGCAGACCGACGCCCTTGCCGCGCTTGGTGAGATAGCTTTGCACGTGCTTGGCGGCGCTATCGGTGAGAGTAATCGACATATGCGCTCCTATTCTGCGGCAGCAGCGACTGGCTCAGCGACATGCTTCGCGCGATAGTCCGCGATCGCTGCCTTGATCGCGTCCTCCGCCAGAATAGAGCAGTGAATTTTCACTGGTGGCAAGGCCAGCTCTTCGGCGATTTGGGTGTTCTTGATTTCACCCGCTTGGTCGATGGTCTTGCCCTTGACCCATTCGGTCACGAGCGAGCTCGATGCGATCGCCGATCCGCAGCCGTAAGTTTTGAACTTGGCGTCCTGAATGATGCCGTCGGCACCGACCTTGATTTGCAGCTTCATCACATCGCCACACGCAGGCGCGCCGACCATGCCAGTCGCCACACCTTCTTCATCCTTGCCGAATGAGCCGACGTTGCGCGGGTTTTCGTAGTGATCGATAACTTTTGTGCTGTATGCCATGTGAATCTCCTTCGTTCGCAGAATGAGTGTGGTTTTTCCACTTGCAAATCGTCAAGCTCCGCTTGCGACTTGCCCTGAATTAACCGGACAAAAGTAGGTTTTCACTTTTGTCCGTAAGTTATTAGTGCGCCGCCCACTGCACCTTACTAATGTCGACGCCGTCCTTGAACATTTCCCACAAGGGCGACATATCGCGTAATTTCTGAATGCGTTCCTTCATCAACTTTATGGCGAAATCGACGTCTTCTTCGGTCGTGAAGCGGCCGATCGAAAAACGAATCGATGAGTGCGCCAGTTCGTCGTTGCGACCCAGTGCGCGCAGCACGTACGAAGGTTCCAGCGAGGCTGAGGTACACGCCGACCCGCTCGACACGGCGAGTTCTTTCACACCCATGATCAATGATTCGCCTTCAACGAAATTGAAGCTGACGTTGAGGTTATGCGGCACCCGGTGTTCAAGGTCTCCATTCACATATACCTCTTCCATGTCCTTGACGCCGTTGAGCAACTTGTCGCGCAACATGCGGATGCGTTCGTTCTCGGTCGCCATTTCCAGCCGCGCTATGCGAAATGCCTCACCCATACCAACAATCTGATGGGTGGCGAGCGTTCCCGAGCGAAAGCCGCGCTCGTGGCCACCACCGTGCATTTGCGCTTCAAGGCGGATGCGCGGCTTGCGGCGAACGAACAACGCCCCCATCCCTTTCGGGCCGTAGGTTTTGTGTGCGGAGAAACTCATCAAGTCCACTTTCAACGCCTGCAAATCAATCAACACCTTGCCGGTGGCCTGCGCGGCGTCAACGTGAAACACAATGCCCTTCGACCGGCAGATTTCACCAATCTCGGCGATCGGCTGGATCACGCCAATTTCGTTATTCACATACATGACCGATACCAGAATCGTATCGGGACGAATGGCCGCAGTGAACGCGGTCATATCGATCAGGCCGGTTTCCTGCACGTCCAGATAGGTCACCGCAAAACCTAGACGCTCAAGGTCGCGCGTCGTATCGAGCGTCGCCTTGTGCTCGGTCTTGATGGTGATGATGTGCTTGCCTTTGGACTGATAGAAATTGGCCGCACCTTTCAGCGCCAGGTTGATTGACTCGGTGGCACCAGACGTCCAGACGATTTCCTTGGCATCACAGTTGACCAGCTTGGCAACTTCTTCGCGCGCGTCTTCGACGGCCTGCTCGGCGGTCCAGCCGTATTGGTGGCTACGAGACGCCGGATTACCGAATGATTCGGTCAGAAAGGGAATCATTTTTGCCGCCACGCGCGGATCGACCGGGGTGGTTGCAGAGTAGTCGAGGTATATAGGCTGTTTCATAGACTTCAATATGTGATCGATTGACGGGGACGCAATATCAGGCACTATGACGCACGATTAGGCGCTGGCGGGGGCATGTTTGTTGAGACCGTCCAACGCGTGCCCGGCGCGCAAGGACGCCGCATTCGCCAAACTGGCCGGCCCGTGGACCGGTTGAGCCTGCGGCTTGACTTGCTGCTTGACTTGTTCCTTCTGCACGAGCTGGGCCAAGGTCACGCCGGAGAGAAATTCGAGGACGTTTTCGTTGAGGCTTTGCCACAGATCATGCGTCATACAACGCTGCTCACCCATGCAGTTTTCCTTGCCTTCGCACTGGCGGGAATCCATTTGTTCTTCCACCGCGACGATGATCTGTGCCACCGTGGTCTTGTCAGCCGGATGCGCCAAGCGATAGCCGCCGCCGGGACCACGAACGCTGGCGACGAGTTCGGCGCGCCGCAGTTTGGAAAACAACTGCTCAAGATAGGACAGCGAAATCTTCTGCCGCTCGGCGATGTTGGCGAGCGTCACGGGCCCGGCTTTGGCCGTCAGGGCCAGATCGAGCATCGCGGTCACGGCAAAACGGCCTTTGGTGGTCAATCGCATAGGTCACCTAGTGAGAAGTTTAGTTAGCCGGACACCACCGAGACTTCAGTGATTGGCCAGAAATAGACACCGCAATATCCAACTAATTCAGTCAAGTTTATAAAAACCAACCAATTTAGTCAACTACTTGCTGTGAATCGTGCCAGAGCCGTTTACAATTCGAAAACAAAACTCCTTTATTGGCGGGCAGTTTCAGGCATAAATAGCCTGATGAGGCCGTCCAGACTAGAGTTTCCTATCCCGCTCTCTATCCAACGCGGCGAGACGCTCTTGCAACGCGGCGATGGTGGCTTCGCTTTTGTCGGAGCGATCGGCCAGCGTTTTCAACATTCCCGACAACGGATCGTTTTCATTAGTTGTCACCGCGTAGGCGGAGAACGCCTGAGCGGCGGCCCCTGTCTCCAACCCTTCGACGATCCGCGCGGGAATACCCACCACCGTCGCGCCGGCCGGCACTTCCTTGACCACCACAGAATTGGAACCAACGCGCGCGCCAGCGCCGACCAGAAATGGCCCGAGTATCTTGGCACCCGCACCGACCGTGACACCGGCGCCCAACGTCGGATGCCGCTTGCCTTTGTTCCAGGCAACGCCACCCAGCGTAACGCCGTGATAGAGCGTGCAGTCGTCGCCGATCTCCGCAGTTTCGCCGATGACGATGCCCATACCGTGGTCGATGAACACGCGTCGGCCAAGACTCGCCCCAGGGTGAATTTCGACGCCCGTCGCAAAACGAACGATCTGCGAAATCATGCGAGCCAGCCATTTGAACCCGACGCGCCACAGCGGACGCGACAGCCAACGATGCAGCCAAATGGCATGCATACCGGGATAGCAGGTCAACACCTCCCACCCGTTGCGAGCGGCCGGATCGCGGACGTAGATTGAAGCGATGTCTTCTTTGAGGCGCGTAAACATGTCGTCAGGTTAGGTTGGTGGTGGTTTGCGGGTAGTGGGTTTTTGCAACGCGGCGATCAACCCGCGCAGAATCGCAACCTCTTCCGGCTCTAGCGTGGCACGCGTGGCCAACCTGCGCATTCGCGTCATGAATCGCTTTGGAGCGGTTGGGTCAAGGAAGCCTGATGCAATCGCGGCGACTTCCAAGTGCTGCATCAGCGCCTCCACCTCACCAGCCGTCGCAACCCTGCGCAGATTGTCGGGCGCAACGGCGAAGCTGCCCGAGGCCATCATCATTTCGTAGGCGGCTACTTGTACTGTCTGCGCAAGATTGAGCGACGAATAAACTGGGTTGGCAGGCACGCTCGCCAACAGCTGACACAGATCTACATCCTCGTTTGAGAGGCACATCGCTTCGTTGCCGAAAACGAGGGCGGCATGCGAATCGTCGTGCGAGGCAAGCGCACGATGCACCAATCCCGCCGCTTCTCGAAGAGCGACATGCCGATGCGTGAGTTCACGTTTGCGCGCCGTAAAGCCAACCGCAAATACAGTATCGCTGAGTGCGGCTTGCAGGGTGGGCACCACGCGGGCTGCAGCTAAAACATCGGTCGCACCCGAGGCCAAGGCAATCGCTTGGGGATCATGCTGGGGGGCGTCAAGCTTCGGGTTGACCAGCACCAGATCGGAGAGCCCCATGGTCTTCATCGCACGCGCGGCGCTGCCGACGTTGCGCGGATGCGATGTTTCAACCAACACCACCCGGATGCGCGGAAGCACAAACGCGGCGACGGGTGCCTTCGTTGCGGTGCCGGGATCAACGGATAAAGCGGTCATAGTAAAATACGATTTCTCTCAGCTCTTTAGTGGTCGCAGTTTCTGCGAACACCGACAATTTGCCATGCATCCAGTACTCAATATCGCGATCAAGGCGGCGCGTCGCGCCGGCTCCGTCATCAACCGCGCCTCGTTTGACCTCGACAAACTGACTATCGAGCGGAAAGCGCCGAACGACTTTGTTTCCGAGGTTGACCGCGCCGCCGAGCAGGCCATCATTCAGGTGCTCAAGGAAGCCTATCCGCAGCATAGCATTCTGGCGGAAGAGTCCGGACTTCAAGACAACAATTCGGAGTATCAGTGGATCATCGATCCACTCGACGGCACTACTAATTTTTTGCATGGCTTTCCCCAATACTGCGTTTCCATTGCCCTCAGCGTTAAGGGTGTGGTGCAGCACGGCGTCATTTTTGATCCCGTACGTAACGATCTGTTCACCGCGTCCAAGGGTGCTGGTGCGTTTCTCAATGATCGTCGCATCCGTGTCTCCAAAACACTCAACCTCAAAGATGCCTTGCTCTGCACCGGCTTTCCTTACAAAGACTTTGCCAACTTTGATCGCTACATCGCAACCTTTAAGGAACTGACGCAGAAGTCGTCCGGCGTGCGGCGTCCGGGCGCGGCGGCGCTCGACCTAGCCTATGTTGCGGCCGGCAGATTTGATGGCTTCTGGGAAATGGGCTTGAGCCCATGGGACGTCGCCGCGGGTGGCTTGCTGGTGCAAGAAGCAGGCGGGCTGATCGCCGACTTCAAGGGCGAAGGCGACTGGTTGCACTCGGGTACGGTGGTTTGTGGAACGCCAAAGGTGTTCGCGCCAATGTTGACCATCATCCAGGCGCAGCTACGCGTCTAGCCTGCCTATTTCACGGGCCGTCCCATTCATCCCCATTTTGGCGATGAGGACGAGTCGCGCATGCGGCGTTCAATTTATGACTCGCATCAGTCCGAGGCGCGCACTTGAGTCACCAGCGTGCCAACACACTATTTTGATGCCGGATTACTTTTCACAAAATTTATAGGGCTGCACATTGGAACTGTTTTTCTCGATATCACCTGCTAATTACTCAAATGTTGAACGCCCGTTACGATTAAACACAATGACTGATTTGCATCGCGTGGAGCCGATGCGCGTGCAGATCACTGCCGCCGCCGATGCGCCTGAATCCGTTCTGATCGTGCACCGGCAAGCCGCAGAATCTGATGATTCGGCACTCTACGACCCTAGATGCCATGGCGGTGTAACCGCACGCGCCACGCACTTAACGGCACGACGCGGAATTTTTGCCGCTCTGGTTACTGCGGGGATTTTAATGTCTCAGCATATCTCCGCCGCTCCCTTGACGGATGCATGCCACCCTAGCTGTGCAGCAACGACTTCGCTGCCGCGTGTTCTCGGCATCAACTATGCCGGAACCCCACTTGAGCAGATCCAGCCTTTGGTAAGCAGTGATTTGCTGGGCAGCCTTAAAATGAGTGGCACTTGGGTGTCAAAGCTGACTGCTGACCGCTTTGTCGCAACAGCACAGCGTGCTTGCCGCTACGCCACCGACCGCGGTCAGGATTTCTACCTACAGCTACCGGTCACTTTCACAGAGAGACAAATTCTCCAGTCACTCGACACGCTAAAAGCGGTCGGCTGCGCTCTCAAAGGCGTGTCG
>JAYVUH010000352.1:0-2329 GCA_043788115.1 Burkholderiales bacterium | reverse complement strand
TTCGGACAGGTTGTTAGCAACATGCGGCGATTCTATCCGATGAAATTTTAGTTTGATGCGGCGTGACGGTGCCCCGCAATACACGACCAGCCCTCGGCCTGCCGCCACACGGCAAGTTGGAAGTAGGGCGCATAGATGACGACAATGTCGTCGGCCTGCTCATCCAGAATGCCGGCCAACACCAGTCGTCCGCCTGCTTGCGTATGGCTCGCGAGCAATGGGGCCAGCACCTTCAGCGGGTTAGCGAGAATGTTTGCAACCGTGATCTGGGCAACGTAGTCGAGCCGCTGGTCGGTGGTCTCGAACCTAACGGCAACGCCATTCTGTCCTGCGTTATGCCGGGCTGCCTCTACGGCGAACGCGTCGATATCCACGCCGACGGCTTCGCCCGCACCCAGCTTTATTGCCGCAATCGCTAGAATGCCAGAACCCGTGCCGTAGTCGAGAACGGTGCTTCCGGACTGTACGTGGGTTTCCAGCCAGTGAAGGCAAAGCCGCGTGGTCGGATGACTCCCGGTGCCAAACGCCGCGCCCGGGTCGAGCACGATATTGATCGCATCTGGCGCCAGATTGTGAGGTTGATGCCAGGTAGGAACGATGGTGATGCGTGGCGAAATGGAAATCGGCTGGAACTGCGCCTGGTTGTCCCGCACCCAGTCGGTGTCATCGATGATCGACTGCGTAAAGTTTAGCGCGTCGATGTCCAACAACGCTGCCACCTGCCACATCGCGTCAACGCCATCGACACCGTCGAGAAACAATGCTGTCAATTCACAGCGATCCCACAATCCCCCAGTCGCACCGGGCTCACCGTAAATGGCGTGCTCATCGGGTGTACCTTCGTCTGCGTCCTCGACCGACACTGAAAGCGCGCCTGCTTCCATCAATTGGTCGCCAAAAACGTCAGCTTGCTCGCGACTCAGCGCAATGGTGATGGACAGGAACGGCATGGATCCTAGTCTGCGTCGCCGGAAATCTTCTTTAATCGCGCCATACGTTCTTCCAGAAAGTGGATCGACGTCCCGCCGCGGATGAATGCAGCATCGTTGAGCAACTCTTGGTGCAACGGTAGGTTGGTCTGAATACCTTCGACGACCATTTCAGACAGTGCGACTCGCATCCGTGCAATCGCCTGTTCGCGCGTATCGCCGTGGGCGATCACTTTGCCGATAAGCGAATCATAGTGCGGCGGAACGTAGTAGTCAGTGTAGACGTGTGAGTCCACCCGGATTCCCGGTCCGCCCGGGACGTGAAATCGCGTAATACGACCGGGAGACGGCACGAAACTGACCGGGTGTTCGGCGTTGATGCGGCACTCAATTGAATGGCCGCGCAACTGAATATCTTTTTGCCGATAGCGCAGCTTGTAGCCGGCTGCGATCCTCACCTGCTCCTGTACGATATCGACGCCGGTGATCATTTCGGTTACCGGATGTTCGACCTGCACTCGCGTATTCATTTCGATGAAATAAAACTCGTCGTTTTCGAATAGAAATTCGAAGGTACCGGCGCCACGATAACCCATCTTGATACATGCCTCGGCGCATCGTTCACCGATCTTGTCGCGGATGCGTGGCTTTAGCGCCGGTGCGGGGGCTTCTTCGATTATTTTCTGGTGCCGTCGCTGCATTGAGCAGTCGCGCTCCCACAGAAAAATCGCGCCTTTGTGCTCGTCCGCAAGAATCTGAATCTCGATGTGGCGGGGATTTTCGAGGAACTTCTCCAGGTAGACCATCGGGTTGCCAAACGCGGTCAGCGCTTCAGCCTTGGTCATTTGCACGGCATTAACCAGCGCCGCTTCGGTGTGCACAACGCGCATGCCGCGCCCGCCGCCGCCGCCAGCGGCCTTGATGATGACCGGATAGCCGACTTCGGTTGCGATGCGGCGGATTTCTTTTGGGTCATCGGGCAGGGCGCCTTCGGAGCCAGGCACACAAGGCACGCCGAACTTTCGCATGGCCACTTTGGCCTGTACTTTGTCTCCCATCGTGCGGATGTTTTCGGGTTTGGGGCCGATAAACACAAATCCGGAGTTTTCCACCCGCTCCGCAAAGTCGGCGTTCTCCGATAAAAACCCATAGCCTGGGTGAATTGCCTGCGCGTCGGTCACTTCGGCCGCGCTAATGATGGCGGGGATGTTGAGATAGCTGTCCTTGGATGGCGCCGGGCCAATGCAAACTGACTCATCCGCGAGCATCACGTATTTGGCGTCGGCGTCCGCTTCGGAATGTACGGCGACCGTTTTAATACCCATTTCGCGACAAGCGCGTTGGATACGCAGCGCAATCTCACCCCGATTGGCGATGAGAATTTTTTCAAACATGCCCCC
>JAYVUH010000351.1:0-4724 GCA_043788115.1 Burkholderiales bacterium | reverse complement strand
TTGGTTCAGATTGTGGTGAGATTGGGGCAGCTGCTAGGCATGCGACGAAGCTGCATTGCCGAGCTACCGTGAGTCGCATAACGACGCAGATGCCCCAATATCGACGTAAGCTGAATTGAATGAACTTGATCAGACCCTCCCTAGGCCATCTTTCGCAGTAATAAGCCTTTGAGGTACTCGCCTTCCGGAAAATGAATCGACACCGGATGGTCGCTACCCGCTGACAGACGCTTGGTGATCTGCGCGTCAACACCAGCGTCGAGCGCGGCACCAGCGACAATTTTTTGGAACAAATCGACCGACACACCGCCCGAGCACGAGTAGGTCATCAACATACCGCCCGGGCGTAACAACTTGAAGCCGAGTAGATTGATATCCTTGTACGCGCGCGAGGCTTTTTCGACGTGGTGCGTGGTCGGGGCCAGCTTTGGCGGATCAAGAATGATCAGATCAAAAAACTTGCCCTGATCGCGTAGTTTGCGTAGGTGCGCAAATACATCCGCCTCGACCCACTGCATCCGCGCTTCATCACATTTGTTCAGCGCGGCGATACGCTTGCCCGTTTCGAGCGCGGGTGCCGAGGAGTCGATCGACACCACGCTCGCGGCGCCGCCGAGCATCGCCGCGATGCTCATGGTGGCCGAGTAGCAAAAGCAATTCAGGACATCCTTACCCGCCGAAAGTGCGGTCGTCAGTGCGCGGTTTTCGCGTTGATCGAGGTAGAAGCCAGTTTTGTGTCCATCGGCAATATCCACTTCGATTTGCATATCGTTTTCAACAATCACCGTCGGGCCGTGCAGCGCATCACCGCGCAGCAAACCGTTACGTTCCGGAAGGCCTTCGAGTTTGCGAACGTCGGCGTCGGATCGCTCGTAGATCGTTTTGGCGTGCGTGAGCGCCATGAGCAAATCTGCAATCAGTTCGCGTTGCGGCTCGATGCCGGCGGTCGAGAACTGCAGAACAACGACATCGCCATATTTGTCCGCCACGATTCCGGGCAGCCCGTCTGATTCACCGTGTATCAAGCGATATGCGTTCGACACCGCTGCGATGTCAGATCGGCGGTCAATCGCAGCCGTGATGCGCGCCCGGTAGAACATTTCATCAATCAACGTGTTCTCGTCAAACGACAATATGCGCGCGGCAATCTGCGAGGGGGCGGAGTAGGCGGCTGTCGCCAGATAGCGGCCGTCTTCTGCAACGACCTTGACGACATCTCCCGACGCGGCGTCCGCGCTCTTGATGGCACCGGAAAATATCCACGGATGCCGCCGCAAGATCGATTTATCGCGGCCTGCTTTGATAATGATTTTCTTCATTCGCACATTCTACCGACCGTCTGATCAGGATCGTCGCGCCAACCGTGTGGGAGAATTCATGCATGAATGAAATTGAGAACAATATCCCGCCGTCCGAGGATAGCCACTCCGCGCATCCTGAACGCCATATCCGTAGTTATGTACTGCGGCAGGGCCGCTTGTCCGCAGCCCAAGCGCGCGCCATCGACGAGGGCCAATCAAACGTTATCGCCTATGCACCGACGCCGCTCGACGTTGATGCCGCATTCGGCCGCGCTGCGCCGACCATCGTCGAGATTGGGTTTGGCATGGGCCACGCGACTGCCGATATCGCGGCAGTGCGCCCAGCAGAAAACTTCATCGGCATTGAAGTTCACACGCCGGGTGTCGGCTCTGTCTTGAAAATGCTCAAAGCGCGTGAACTGACCAATGTGCGCGTGGTGCAACACGACGCGGTGGAGGTCATCACACACATGATCGCCGACGCCAGCCTCGCCGGCCTGCATATTTTCTTCCCAGACCCGTGGCCGAAGAAGCGCCACCACAAGCGCCGCTTGATTCAGCCCGCCTTCACCAAGCTGCTTGCGCAGAAATTGAAGCCTGGTGCTTACCTGCATTGCGCGACCGATTGGCAGGAATATGCCGAGCATATGCTTGAAGTGTTGACGGGAGAGCCCACGCTGGCCAACACCGCACCCGCCTACGCGCCGCGCCCGGCCTATCGTAGCGAATCCAACTTCGAGCGTCGTGGACTAAAGCTCGGCCACGGCGTTTGGGATATTGTGTTCACCAAGCGCTAGCCAGAGCCCAGCAAAAGGGCTGAATCTAAAGCGCGTCACCGGTCGTAACATTCAGACGTTGCCTACTGCGGAGAGTAAACATGAAAAATGCATTGCGTCGTCGTTGGTTGAAAACTGCCGCAGCGATCGGGCTGCTCGGCCCGGCCGGTATCTCGGGGCTCATCCAAGAGGCGTTGGCCAAGGGCGATCTGCCGGTCGTCCCAGGCATCAACTCGTTAACCGGGACGGCAACCGTCAACGGTGTACCCGCGAAGGTTGGCACACCCGTCAAAGCGGGGGATCGTGTGACGACTGGCGCGAATAGTTCGGCCGTGGTGGTGGTCGGCAAGGACGCCTACTTGTTGCGCGATAACTCCACCATCATCCTCGAAGAGTCAAAGACAACGCGCGGCGCGCTCGATACCGTCTTGATCCTCACTGGCAAAGTGCTGTCAGTGTTGAATAAGCGGCCCATCGACCAACGCGTGCAATACCGCACCAACAACGCCACTATCGGCATTCGCGGCACCGGCTTTTACATCGAGATTCACGAAGGCCGCACCTACTTTTGTCTTTGTTACGGCGAAGCGGCAATTGACGGTAAGGGGATGTCCGAGCCGAAGATTGTGAAGACCACCCACCACGAATCACCGCTGTGGCTGGATGATCGCGGCGGCACCATGAAGGCCGAGAAAGGGCCGTTCATGAACCACACCGACGACGAACTGATCATGCTGGAGAAACTCACCGGACGCGAGCCGCCGTTTGTGGCGATGGGGCTGACGGGGAAATACTAAACGCGCCTATCGGCGGGCAGTTTGAGGCAAGAACGCCTGGAAGCGCCCGCCAAATAACGAGTTTGCGAAACGCTAAGCAATGGCGCGTCGTTGGCCCGCCAAGGCTGCGCGACGGGAAATTTATATCCAGTAAACTTAGCTGCATGGCTCCGACGGTAATTCGTACGGCAAATTCCGTTTATTCTTCTTTTCCCGAGAGGAGACAAGAATTCATGTCCATGTCGCGCACCCTGACGGTGAAGCGAAGTTCTGGCTGACCCCGCAAGTCACGCTGGCAACCTACACTGGACTCACCGCCCAGCAACGGCGTGAGGCGCAAGGTGTAGTCGAAGCACACATCGAGGAGATCAAACATGCCTGGAACACTCACTTCGGTAGCTGAAGTTACTCATGTCTCAAAGCATGGCTTTTGGTTGTTGCTGGACGCGGAGGAACTGCTCGTACCTTTTGAGCACTTTCCCTGGTTCAAGAACGCAACGATCGAGCAATTGTCAGATGTAACGTGGCCAGCGCCAGATCATCTGTACTGGCCGCAACTGGACGCTGATCTTTCCGTCGAGTCCGTGCGTAATCCTGCGGCTTTTCCGCTCGTTTCGAAGGCGGGCTGTACAGACAAAAATATTGTCTGACCACATTTTCGTCGTCCCCAAATAGTTCCGCCTCTTGTCACCTTAGCGTCAGACCCGGATGCCCATCGATCTTCCCACTCAGACCATCGTCGCAGTAGCAACAGTCGTCGGCGCGCTGATTGCCGGTTTGTTCTCGTTTGTCAATCTGACGCTGACAAAGGAGCAAAAGACATCCGAGTTTCGTCAGGCCTGGATCGACGGCTTGAGGGAAGATTTGTCTGTGTTCTTGGCCTCTGCCAGAGCCTTCGCCCGAGCATATGAGGCAAAGCTCAGTCCGCCAGAGCCCCCATCCGTCGTGCTCTATCCAATCAGTGATGAAGGCGTCGCGACCATGCGGCATGAGATCGCGGAGTCTTTCTACAGGATTAAACTCAGACTGAATTCTAAGGAGACCGAGCACATTGAGCTTCTGCGCTTGCTCGAAGCTGCGCTTGCAAGACAGAACGAGATGTCCGTGAAGGTCGTGAACGCCACCGAGGTGCTCGCAGCTATCGAGCGCGCCGCTGACTATGCAAGACCACTGCTCAAGACAGAGTGGGATCGTGTCAAGAAGGGCGAGTTGCCGTTCCGGGTAGTTCGGAATTGGCTCGCACCGTTGCTTGTCATCCTGTGTCTTGCGTTCATTTGGTTCCTACTCAATGGCAAGTTCCGGGTCTAACCCCTCGCTCAAGCGGAGCGCAAACGGATAAAAGGGGCCAGCGTGAGGCTGCCCGACTTGAGTGGACACTTTTAATAACCTATTGCCGCAATGGGCTGACGGGGAAATACTAAACTCGCCTATTGGCGGGCAGTTTGAGGCAAAAATGGCTGGAAGTGACCGCCAAATAACGAGTTTTCCCCCGTCTGATAGTTGGGTAATGTGCGAACGAGCTTGCCGGAAAACGTGAATCTGCTATGAGGGGTGGTATGCAGCGCGACTCACATCACGTTGTTGTTCGAGAATCGTTTTTCTCTGGCGGCGAGTTGGATGCTAGGGAGACAGCGCGGAATGCTAAGGAGACTCGGAGTCTCCCTAAATCTAGTTAGAAATCACTTTATTGGGAGTCGTGCCATGTACGCCGATATCTCTTCTGCCGTTGCTAGCGCGAAAGTTGCTCTCGATATTGCTAAGGCTGCACATGGCCTTTCTAATTTCAACGAGCTTGTTGCCGCAGTCTCCGATGTGAACACAAAGCTCATGCAGGCCACCGCTGTTGCTCTCGCCAGTCAGGAGAAACAGGC
>JAYVUH010000350.1:0-3380 GCA_043788115.1 Burkholderiales bacterium | reverse complement strand
GCTGCTGTTACCGTGCCATCTTTGTTAAACGCCGGTTTAAGCGACGGAATTTTTTCTGGTTTGCACAGGCCCGGTGGCTCGTCGGTGGCGAGTTGTACGTCGCCGCCTTTGCCGGACACCGTGACGGGTGCGATTTCGGCGACAAACGCACCGTTGGCAACAGCACCCTGTGCGCGCTTGACGCTCTCAGCGGCAAACGCATCCTGATCGGCGCGCGTGAAGCCGTATTTGGCGGCGGTGGCGTCAGCGAAGATACCCATCGACTTGCCGTCATAGGCATTCTCAAGCCCGTCGAAGGCCATATGATCAAGCGCCTTGAAGTGGCCGTAACGATAGCCCTGACGTGAGTTTGGCAACATGTGGGGCGCGTGCGACATGCTCTCCATGCCGCCGACGACCATCACCGACGCCGAGCCGGCCAGAATCGCGTCGTAGCCCATCATGGCGGCTTTCATGCCCGAGCCGCACACTTTGTTGATGGTGGTGCAGGCGGTGGACTTCAGCAAATCCGCGCCGAGCACGGCTTGGCGTGCCGGCGCCTGGCCAAGTGCGGCCGGCAACACGCAGCCGATGATCGCCTCGGTGATGTCTTCAGCCTTCAACCCCGACTGGGCCAAGGCGGCTTTGATCGCTGTGGAAGCGAGCTGCGGTGACGTCAGCCCAACCAGTTGGCCGTTCATGGACCCCATTGGGGTGCGCTTTGCGGCGACGATGACAATGCTTTCGTGTGACTGAGACATGGGCAAACCCTTTATTTGACTGGCGAAGGTGGGAGTGTAACGGCTCTGGCGGGGCGTTGGGCGGCGAGATCGAGATAGCGCAATTTTGCCGGATTCACATGTGCACATCCAAAGTGCAAATAACGGTTGCGCTCGGCCAAGCGACTGGCGAAAATGGGTCACCCAGTCGGCCCAAGCGCACAATGAGCGAAATCACTAAAGCGGTGTTTTTAAGCTATGCCTCGCAAGATACTGAGGCGGCGCAGCGCATCGCCGAGGGCTTGCAGGCGGCCGGCATCGAAGTGTGGTTCGACCAGAGCGAACTGCGCGGCGGCGATGCGTGGGATGCGATGATTCGAAAGCGCCTCAAAAACTGCGCGCTCTTCATGCCGGTGATCTCGCAAACCACTGAAAACCGGACGGAAGGCTACTTTCGACTCGAATGGAAACTCGCGGTCGACCGATCACACTTGATGTCCGAGGATCGCGCCTTTATTGTGCCCGTAGTCATTGACGACACCGACGACACCACCGCCCGGGTTCCGGAGGCATTTCGCGCACGGCAGTGGACGCGCCTTCAAAACGGCGTAGTCACCATCGAATTTGTGCGCCAGATCAGCCACTTGTTCGATTTACCTGTAGAGGAGGTGCGCTCACCAACGGTTTCGCAAGCCACAGTCCGAGCAATGCCGATCCCTGTTCGTCGTGCGTTGCCGTGGCGCGCTGTCGGTATCGCGGCTGGCGTGGTGTCGATTGCAGTCGCGGTCGCGTTGATGCGGGGTTCGCCGGAGAGTAGCGCTGACGGTCAGATCCCATTGAAAGCGCCCTCGCAGCAGCGCTCGGCAAGCCCCTCTGCCGCAACGCTTGCCGCTCAGGAATCTGCGCCTGAAGAACGACGAGATCGCGCGGCGCCCGCTGCAACTGAGGCGCGGCGTGCGAGCCCGACCACACGCAAGGGCAGTGGCCTGCGCGTGGCATCGGCAGAGGCAGAGGCGAATCAAGCCCCAGCGTCGGACGCGCAAGGCTTACAGCCGCTCAGAATCGTGCAAGGCGCGGCATTTGGCGCACTCGAAGAGCCCAAGCAGTGGGCGATGCAAATGGAACTTGCGTTTTGGGACAGCATCAAGACCAGCGCCATGGTCGAGGACTTCGAAGAATACATCCGCCAATATCCCAACGGTCGCTTCGCAGGCTTGGCGCGTAATCGAATCAAGGCGAGTAAGGCGAAACGCTAGCGGTCCGGTCAGTGTTGAGACTGCTGTGCTATGCCGACTCGCCAAAAAACTCCCGGCCAATCAGCATTCTTCGTATTTCATTCGTTCCTTGATGATGTGGTCTCGGCCGCGCTATGCGCTTAACGCGAACAACACGCGTTAGCCTCGCCCCATCATGGCCGGAACCCATCCTGCAATCAAGCCGATTCACCGAACAGTTCCCGGCCAATCAGCATTCTTCGTATTTCATTCGTTCCGGCCCCGATGTCGTACAACTTCGCATCGCGGAACAATCGGCCGGTTGGGTATTCATTGATATAGCCATTGCCACCCAAACACTGGATCGCCTCCAGCGTCACTTTCACGGCTGATTCCGAGGCATACAGAATACAAGCCGCCGCATCTTTACGCGCCGCACGGCCACGGCCCTGATCGAGCATTTGCGCGACCTTGTAGGTGAACGCACGCGAGGTTTGCAGCGCGACGTACATATCGGCCACCTTACCTTGCATGAGGCCGAACGTACCGATGGCTTGGCCGAATTGTTTGCGCTCGTGAATGTAGGGCAGCACCACGTCCATCGCCGCTTGCATGATGCCGATCGGCCCGGCGGAGAGCACGGTGCGCTCGGTATCGAGCCCTTTCATCAATACTGTAGTGCCAGCATTGACTTGGCCCAACACGTTTTCATCGGGGATTTCGCAGTCCTCAAACACAAGCTCACAAGTGTCTGACCCACGCATGCCGAGCTTGTCGAGTTTCTGCGCGGTACGGAAGCCTTGGAAACCCTTCTCGATAATGAAGGCCGTCATCGCCTTCGAGCCCATTTCTTTCGGTGCGGTACGCATGTACACAATCAGCGTATCGGCATGCGGGCCGTTGGTGATCCACATTTTGTTGCCATTGGCGATCCAGCGGTCACCTTTCTTCTCAGCACGGCAAGCCATCGAGCCGACCACGTCGGACCCAGCGCCCGGCTCCGACATCGCCAGCGCGCCAACGTGCTCACCGGAGCAAAGTTTCGGCAGGTACTTCGTGCGCTGCGCGTCGCTGCCGTTGAGGTACAGATTGTTCACGCAAAGATTTGAATGCGCGCCATAAGCAAGACCGACCGAGCCGGATGCGCGCGAGATTTCTTCCATTGCTACCGTGTGTGCCACGTAGCCCATGCCGGTGCCACCAAATTCCTCGGGAACGGAAACACCGAGCAGCCCCATGTCGCCAAACTTCTTCCACATGTCCATCGGGAAGGTATTGTCATGGTCTATCTGCGCGGCGCGCGGCGCGAGTTCATCGTCGCACAGGCGTTTTACCGTATCGCGCAGGGCGTCGGTGTCGTCGTTTATGTGTGTGTCGAAAATCATTTTGCGCAACCCCAAGAATTGTCATCCCGGCTCATTGTGGCAACTGCGCCGGGATCCAATTCACGTTGCCAAACTTGGATCCC
>JAYVUH010000349.1:0-16456 GCA_043788115.1 Burkholderiales bacterium | reverse complement strand
TTCTGGTTGATTTCTTCAGCCCAAAAATTCCGAGTGACCGTCGAGCAAAGCTTGACCACTTGGTTGATACATTAACGAAATCCAGAACGAAGATTGTTATACCAACGCCGGCATTTACGGAGGTTCTGATACGTGCTGGCAAGAGCCGGGAAGACATATACAACTCGCTGGCACGTAAATCCGCTTTTGAAATTGCGCCCTTTGATGTGAAGGCAGCAATGGAATGCTCGCTCTTGCTTGAAGCCGCATGGACGGCATCTGAAAAGCGCGCTATTTCCAGAACAAAATTCAAGTTTGATTGGCAAATTGTTGCAATCGCTGCCACAAGGCAGGTGACAACAATTTACTCGGACGATGCGGACGTCGCCAATGCTGCTACAAGAGCAAATATTCGAGTTTTGCGTATCGACGATCTTGAGCTTCCTGCATCAGCCAAGCAGGCGTCCCCCCCGCTGTAGGCCGGGCAAGGACGCAGAAACATGTTGAGAAGTTAGGGCGCGTCCCGTCGCACGCGGTATAGGGGCCCGGGACGATGGAGCCCAACAAGCGTGCTGTCTTCGGCTAATGTCCGACTAGCGGGTCCGCAGCGTTGGCGTTACTGGAGTCGGTGTAGCCGGTCAGCGCTTTCTCGCCAGCGTCAATCCATCGCCAATCGGCAGCAGTGAAATATCCACGCGTTCGTCACGATAGATCTTGTCGTTGAGTGCTTGCAACGCACGCGTCTCGTCATCGTCTGGTGCCGCCGGATGCGCGACGAGGCCGCTCCACAATACGTTGTCAATGGCGATCACACCGCCTACGCGCAACAGCTTCAGTAGTCGCTCGTAGTACGCGTCGTAGTTGGGTTTGTCGGCGTCGATGAACGCAAAGTCATAGCTGCCAGCCTCTCCCGCCGCAAGTTGCACATCGAGCGTTTCGGTGGCTGGCGCGAGGCGCAGGTCGATCCGGTTCGCCACACCCGCGTCGGCCCAAAATGGTTTGCCGACACTGGTGAATTCCTCGCTGATATCGCACGCCAGCAGGTAGCCATCTGTAGGCATCGCCAACGCGACCGCGAGCGCGCTGTAGCCGGTGAACACCCCAACCTCGATGGCGCGACGCACGCCGAGCATTTTCACCAACAGCGCCATGAATTGCCCTTGCTCGGGTGAAATCTGCATCACCGCACGCGGATGATTGCGGGTCGCTTCCCGCAATGCGGTCTGTGCCGGGTGTTCGCGCAGCGAGTGGGTGTGAATGTAGTTCGCCAGATGTGCATCGAGCCCGAGGGTTTTGTTTGACATGAGCAACTTCCAAAGAGATGCCGACGACTGATTATGCCCCTGACCACCATCGCACCGGCGGCCAGCGCGCGTGAGATTCCCTGTATGCTTGGGTTCACAAAAACGGGAATTGCCATCATGAAAACCGCTGCTTTTGATGTTGTTGTGTTCGGCGCCACCAGCTTTGTCGGCCAGATCACCTGCCGCTATCTGTTGCAAGAGTTCGGCACTGCCGCGAAGCCGGGTGCGCGCAAGCTCAAGTGGGCGATTGCGGGGCGCTCGAAATCGAAACTCGATGAACTCGTCGCCTCGCTGGGGCCAGACGCGAACGCGCTTGAGATCATCGTCGCTGACGCCGCTGACGATGCCGCGCTTGAGGCGATGTGTTCCAACACGAAGGTTGTCATCTCGACAGTAGGCCCGTATGCGCTGTACGGCGAGCCGCTGATTCGTGCGTGTAGCAAGCTCGGCACGGGTTACTGCGACCTCGCCGGCGAGGCGCAGTGGATGCGACGCATGATCGATAAGTACGCCGATGCGGCAGCGCAGAGCGGCTCGCGGATTGTCCATTGCTGCGGATTCGATTCCATTCCGTCGGATATGGGCGTGCGTTTCTTGCAAGAGCAATCCATGCTGCACTACGGCGAGCCGTGCACCACCGTCAAGATGCGCGTCAAGGCAATGCGCGGCACGGCATCCGGCGGCACCGTCGCCAGTATCGTCAATCTGGTTCAGGAGGCGCGAAAAGACCCGGCACTGCGCAAAGAGCTCACCAATCCATATTCACTGTGCCCGCCCGCTAACAATGCGATCGGCAAGCGCCCACGCCAAACCAACATCACCAGCCCCACCTACGACGCGGATTTTGGTGCATGGTCGGCGGCGTTTGTGATGGCCGCGATTAATGTGCGCGTGGTGTTGCGCAGCAACGCGCTGCTGTCGAATGCATACGGCGATGCGTTCCGCTATGACGAAGCGATGCTCACGGGCAAAGGCTTTGCCGGACGCGCCAAGGCAACCACGCTCACCGCTGGCCTTGGCGCATTCATCGCCGGGGCGGCGCTCGGACCAACGCGCTGGTTCATGGAGAAATTTATCCTGCCGGCTCCCGGTGAAGGCCCCAGTCTTGATGCGCAAAAGAATGGATTCTTTGACCTGCGCTTTGTTGGTTGCACGGCGGATGGGCGCGAGCTGCGCGTGAAAGTCACGGGCGACCGTGACCCCGGCTACGGCTCGACCGCCAAGATGCTCAGCGAATCGGCCGCGTGCCTTGCGCTTGATATCGCGGGAGACGAACTGGCGGGCGGTTTCTGGACGCCATCGACCGCACTCGGCACTAAGCTCCACAAGCGACTCATCGCGCATGCAGGCCTCAAGTTCGAAGTGCTGACTTGACGGGCGATCGTTGCAAGCATGGTTGAACGTTTCCGCGTTGTCCGAGTCTGTGCGGAGGCGTGGGCGAAGACAAGTCAATGCGCCGAAAAACGCGGGTAAGAGCGCCCACACCCTCCGCCACGAGAACCGCTAAACTGTTCATCTTTCCTTCACAGCCCTCCGAGATCACCATGCGATTAAACGTTCTACGCGCCGCACTCGTCGCCGCCTGCTTTGCCACTACCTCGTTCATTGCAACCTCTGCCGCAGCCGACCCCGCGCTGGATAAGGCGCTCGCTGGCGAACACCGTTCCGATGCCAACAAGGCGCGTGACAAATTTCGTAACCCGAAGCCCGTTCTTGAGTTCTTCGGTGTCAAACCAAATTCTGTTGTTGTAGAAGCGCTTCCCGGCGGTGGCTGGTACACGGAAGTGCTTGCCCCGTATCTGCGCGAGAAGGGCAGCTATGTCTCGTTGTGGCCGGCGACTGCCGAACGCGGCATGAAGTCACAAGAAGAGCGGCTGGCCAAGTTTCCAGCGCTCTACGACAAGGTGAAGGTCGCCAAACTCACCACGTCGCCGAACGCTGGCACCGTGCCCACGTTTGATGGTGTGGCCGCTGGCAGCGCTGACGTCGTGCTGACATTTCGCAACATTCACAACCTGATCAATCCTGATCTGGTGGATGTTTACATGCGCGCTTTCTACGACATGCTCAAACCCGGTGGCGTGTTGGGTGTGGTTGAACATCGCGCCAAACCGGGCAGCACCGTAAAGGTCATGATCGATTCCGGCTATGTCACTGAGGAATACACTATCAAACGTGCGCTGGCGGCCGGCTTCAAGCTCGACGCCAAGAGCGATGTGAACAACAACGCGAAAGACACCAAAGACTATCCGAAGGGTGTCTGGACGCTGCCACCGACGTTAACCGAAGGCGACAAGGATAAAGCCAAGTATCAGGAGATCGGTGAATCGGATCGCTACACGCTGCGGTTTGTGAAGCCAGCCAAGTAGATCGCTGAATATATCGCCATAAGCACGCGGGCCTAGGCCCGCGTGTTCGTTTGCAGCCCACGCATCGAAAGCCCGCCATGCAATATCGCAACCTCGGAAAAAGCCCTCTCAAGGTCTCAGCCATATGTCTCGGTACGATGATGTTCGGCGACCAAACTGACGCTGCCGAAGCGCGACGCATCATGGCCGACGCACGCGAGCATGGTGTCAATTTCATCGACACGGCCGACGTGTATTCACTCGGTAAGTCGGAATCCATCGTTGGCGATTTGCTCACCGGCCAGCGCCACGACTGGATTTTGGCGACCAAAATCGGCAACAAGATGTCGGAACGCATAAATGAGATGCACTACTCGCGCAGTTGGATGTTGCGCGAGTGCGAAGCGAGCCTGCAACGCTTACGAACGGATTACATCGACATCTACTACCTGCATCGCGATTTCAACGGCATGGATTTGGAAGAGCCGTTGCGCGTCATCGAGGCGCTGCTGCGCGCAGGCAAGATTCGCTATTGGGGTGTGTCGAATTTTCGTGGGTGGCGTATCGCTGAGATCGCAAACCTCGCCAAACAACTCAACATGCCCGGCCCGGTGGTTTGCCAGCCGTATTACAACTTGCTCAATCGTCAGCCTGAAGTCGAAGTGCTGCCCGCGTGCGATCACCACGGTATCGGCGTGGTGCCGTACAGCCCAATTGCGCGCGGCGTGCTCACCGGCAAGTACACTCCTGGTACCGCACCAGCGCAAGACACGCGCGCTGGCCGCGGCGACAAACGGATTTTGCAAACCGAGTTCCGTGAAGAGTCACTTGCGATCGCGCAAACGCTGGGGCGGCACTGCGAGCAAAAGGGCGTGAGCCTCGCCCACTTTGCAACCGCGTGGGTGCTGGCCAACAAAACGGTCAGCGCCGTGATCGCCGGGCCGCGTACGTTGGCGCAGTGGCAGGACTACTACGCTGCGCTCGCGTGCGTCATCACACCTGACGATGAAGCGCTAGTCGATTCGCTCGTTTCACCGGGGCACCCGTCCACACCGGGCTACAACGACCCGGCGTATCCGCTTCCGGCAAGGAATTGAGCCACCCAAACAAAACGGGCGCCTTCCAGGCGCCCGTTTGCGTGCAGTAACGGCCCGTCTAGAAGGTGTGGCGCATGCCGATCGAGAATACGCGGGGGTCCTGCCCTGCGGTGATCGCCTGGCCTGCGTCAGAAAGCCCCGCCGCATTGTTGTTGAGCTGCAAGTACTGCGTGACAATCGCCGTGCGGCGGCTGAAGCGATAGTAGTGGCCGATGACGTTCATCGTGCTCTTAGGCTGCAGCGCGGCGTTCGGTGCCAGACCATCCTTTGACGTCAGGTAGGTGTACACGAACTCGTTCTTGCCGAGGGTGTATGTCACTACAGCTTGGTAGGCCTTGATGTCGGTAACGGTCGCTGCAGTGCCAGTGGATTTCTGAAAGCGATGCATTTGTCCGGCAAGCTCCCATGAGCCGAGATCGAACTTCGCAACCAGCGCATGACCCGTTTCTTTGCCGCCGGCAACGTTCGCCACATTGCCCGTGTAAGACTTGAACTGATCCTTATGCTGCTCCCAAGCGTAGCCAAAATAGACGCCTTTCTTGGAGTACAGCGCGCTGGCTGAAATGCCAGAAGGGTTGACGGTTGCTGTCTTGCCTTCGTTTACGACGTGGGAGACCTTCACTGAGAAATTGGACCACTCTGGCGACCACCACTGAATAACGTTTTGATCGCGGCGATTAAAATTGCCGCGGTCACTAATGACCGCCGTCAGGTCGCCCGCCGTTAAATTGCTGAACGGGTCGACTGCCACCGCCGCGCGCTTAAAAGGGCTATCCCAGCGGCCCATAAAGAGCGTACCGAAATCACCTTGCAGCCCAACCGCGCTATTGCGTGCAGACCATGTGGCGTTATTGGAGTCGAGGCGTACACCCGTTTCAAACTGAAAAAATGCCTTCAGGCCACCGCCAAGATCCTCCGTGCCGCGCCAACCGACGTGCGACGAATAGTCGGTGACTTTATTGCGGCTCGTCACGTCCACCGAACCCGGCAGCCCGCCGCCGGCCCGCGAATTTTCAAACATCGCGTACATGCGGCCGTACATGGTGACGGGGTTTGCCGACTGGGCCATCGCGACTTGCGCGGTTGATGCAACCCCAAGGCTGATCGCCAGAATGGTCTTTTTCATGTTTTTCTCCACGGTCGTAAGACCTGTTGTTATCGGCGAAATGCGCTGACGGCGCGCAATTGGCCGAAATTCTAGCAGTGATGGCGTGAAACAGTGCTCCGGGCGCCGCCTATTCTGGAGGCTCGCGCCCGACGTCTTGCCGCCGTTGTTTAAGCGAGGCATTCTACTGCCGGGGCCCGAGAAACCGGCAACGCGTCGAGATCGCATCGCGCATCGCAGCGACTTCTGTGTTTTGACTGGCGATGGATCAGGCGCAAACTAGGCAACACCGCTCCTGTTGCCGCCGCGCGCATGATCAGCCCACTATTGACCAACAAAAAGGAAACGCCATGACACCCAACCAATACTTCACTGCAGTTGTTGCCGCACTCGTGCTCATGTCGAGTGTTGCTGTCGGCGCACAAACGTGGCCGGATAGGCCAATCACACTCATCGTGCCCACGGCACCGGGCGGCACGACTGATTTGTCGGCACGATTGCTCGCCGAGCCGTTGGGGAAAATTCTCGGACAATCGATCATCGTCGATAACCGCGCGGGGGCCAGCGGCAACATCGGCACGGCCTACGTGGCCAAGGCGAAGGCCGACGGCTACACGATACTGCTACAGTATTCCGGCTACCACGTCGGAAACCCGTGGTTGATGAAAAACGTACCCTGGCAAGTGAAAGACTTCGCGCCGGTCGGGATGTTGATTCGATCGCCGCAAGCCGTTGTGGTGCCTGCCGGGTTTCCGCCCAAGACGCTGGCGGAATTAGTCCGCTATGCAAAAGAAAATCCCAACAAAGTCAATTTTGCGTCGTCCGGCAACGGCTCCATCCAACACATCGCCGGTGAATTGTTGAACAGCGCGGGCGGCATCAGCATGACGCATATCCCGTACAAAGGCTCTGGCCCGGCGTATATCGATGTCATCAGCGGTCAGGTGCAGGTTTTCATCACGTCAGTGCCGTCGGCGACGGGACACATTCAAGGCGGCAAACTGCGCGCACTCGCCATCACCGGTGAATCGCGTCTCAGCGCACTACCGAACGTGCCGACCGTCGCGGAAGCGGGCTACCCGCAGTTGCTACTCGATTCGTGGTTCGCGGTGTATGCACCGGTCGGCACGCCCGCTGCTGTACTCGATAAATTGGCAGGTGCCATCAAACAGGTCGTCGAATCCAGTGAATTCAAAAAGAAGGCTGAGGAACAGGGCGGCGCGGCGGTCTATATGAGCCAATCGACGCTCGGGGCATTCACCGATGCTGAACTGGAGCGCTGGGGCAAGATCATCAAAACGGCGAAGATCAGCGCGGAGTAAGACCTACACGCGGCGTCGCGCGGCCCGCGTTAAAAACGGCGATTACCAAGTCTCCGGTTGGCGGGCGGTTTCGGGCGAAAATGGTTGGAAAACGCCGTAGATGTTGGGGTTTTAGATTTAATCGAGCCTGACCCTTTGATTGACCCCTTTGATTTGATTAATGCGGAGGTTGGTCAAAAAGCGTGGTCCATCCCCAATTGTTTTACTGAAGTCGGCGTTTAGATGTGACGTGGTCGCCGCGTGTCTCTCACAGGTCCTTCGATGGTTTTTTCTTCAGCGTCTCCGGCATGTTGAAAGTTGCGGTGTCCCAGCCTTCAATTTCCAGAACTTTTGAAAGACACTCTTCCAGAAGTTCATGTGCCTTTTCCGTCGACAGTGCGATGGTGTTGTGCACCAGTTGGTCGTTGACAGAATCGTTTGCACAATTCATCTGGTATTCATACAACTCGCGCAGCTCAAAAATTGCGCGGCAGACCTGTGCCGGGCACGCGCACTGATATACCAACGCCTGATCGATGACCTTGCTGATTTGTGCTGCATTGAATCGCTCTTTCATTCATGAACCTCTGTGTTCTCGTTGGATGGTTTGAACGCAATACAATCGATGCCGCGATTGAAGCCACGGACGGACACATTGCCGATCGAACGCGCTGTCGGACTGTCTACTTTCGCCACCGCATTGATATTTTCGGTCGTGATCACTTCCCCCGGACTGGCCATTCCACACAGGCGCGCCGCGAGGTGTACGGTCGCGCCGATCACGTCGTACTGCCGCCGCTGTCCGGCCTTAGTGGAGTCGCCGATCAGCCCCGCCAAGACCAGCCCCTTCGCAAGGCCGACGCCAACGGGAAGCTCCTGGTTATTGCTGTCTTGCGCGATGTCCAACGCGCATCGCAGCGCCACATAAGATTTTCCGGTGCCGCGAAATATCGCCATCAAGCCGTCCCCGGTGTACTTGATCACCGACCCCTGGTATTGCCGGATCTGGCTGGACTGCGCGCTAAGCGATTGATTGAGTCGTTTGAAGAAGCTGCGGGGCGGCATCTTCAGAATCAGCTGCGAGGACCCGCGCACATCAGTGAACAGTACTACTGCCTCGAACAGCTCACCCTCACTATCAACGCTGCTCTCCGCAGCCGACAAGGCGCCCTCTGGTACGAGATCGGACAGCCGTTGCGTCTTTGATTGCAGCTCGCGCAACGACATCTTCACTTGGAGCAGATCGCTCAGGGTCATAAAAAAACGTTCGTCGGACAGCGGCTTTTCAATGACCACATCGATGCATCGCGTTTGCTGCGACCACGCGCGAACCTCCTTTAACGCGGGACCAGGCGACACGATGGCAATGATGGCAGCCTGCGGCCTCATCAGCTTGACCGTCGTGCACGCGCTCAAGCTGTCCGGCTTGTCCGACTGGTAATTGAAAATCATGATGTCGGGCTGGGTTGATGCAAGCATCGCGGGCAACTCAAGCGTGTTACTGACAACCTTGACGTCGTCATAACCCCGTTGCTCGAGCGCCTCAAGCAACACGGACTGCGTGTAGGCGTCGCTATCGACCAACATCAATCTTGCATTTTTCACAGAACTCATTCGCGTCTCGCCAACTGCTCACAACACAACGGACTCACCACACGTCGACACCCTAATCATGCCTACCATTAAAGTAACACAGCGACGGGTGAAATTTGTCGGGTGAAGGACGAAAACACATGATCTAAATCTGCTGGTGCTAGCGGCGTCAGCGGGTGCCAACGTTTTGTCGGATCGATGAAACAGCCGACTTGAATCCCGGCTCACCACGCAGCCAACCAAGACGGTAGCGCCACCGGATAGACCGGCAGCATGTGTTGAAAGCTGGCAAAGAATGGCACCGAACTGACCACCATAAACGACCAGGTCAGTAGCCACCACCAGATCGAATTTGCCCCCTTCGGACGTACCCGCAAGGTCGCGGCAACGGCGGCGCCCTGTAGCAGGAAGAACGTCATCTGCAAGCCCGGCGAACGACCGATAGCGAGCCAGAACAAGTACTCGTGGAATAGCCCCGAAATGAAAAACGCCAGCATCGTCGCCCGTACTGGATGCCGCCGACCATTGGCCAACTTGAATACGTTTTCGTGCAGGAACTGGCCGACGATGCGGTTGTACCGTCGCCAGAATTCAGCAGGGGTGCACGCGAGATAGGGTTTGTCGTTAGCCGAATTGCAGTACGCGCCGACGAGGCGCGTCACGGCAACCACCAAATCGAGCGCACCGACCACGCCCCATAGCAAACAACTCGCAATCAGAGCATGTGCGAGCAAAAAAGGCTGCCCCGACCAGTCAAATCGATGCGCCAGCGTGATCACGAAGTAGCTGCCAGCAAGATTGAAAGTCGCCACCAGCAGGTTGCGCACATTGCGCCACATCGCGGGCTGTCGCTCGGCACCTTGCTTTCGCCAAACGATCAAATAGAGATTCGGCAGATAAGCCAGAAACTGCTGCAGGCTGGGCAACTCGCCGCGCTTGGCGCTCACCCACATATCCCACATTTTGAAGGCCAAAAGCAGTGTGAACAGCGCGGCCAAGAAGCGCGAAGTATTCCTGAGCTCGTCGGGCACCAGAGCTGGTGCCGCGATGGCCAGCAGAAAAAGCGCCGTTAGCGTCAATATCGGCGGCGCGTGCTTCGCTTTACTTGCATGTCGCAGCACGATGTAATAACACACCGTTGCGCTGACCGAAATCAGCATCGACAAGAGCGCAAACTGACGCGGCGTTAGATCGACAAGACGCATGGCAGCGGTACTCCATTGGTTCTTGGGCGGCATTCGAGTTTAACGCGTGCGTGCTTGGCGCCATCGGCACACGCTCGATCAAGAAATCGACCCGGACTGTCGTGGCACCACCTTAAGCTGTCTCCCCGACGCAGATCGGGGTCCAATTACGCTTTCTTTGATGGAACGTCGATGGCGACGCCGCATGTTTCTGCCGTTGCGGCGTTGGTTTGGAGCTATTTCCCAGCCTGCACGGCTGCACAGATTCGCAGCACATTAGGAAAAGGTGCCGAAGATCTTGGTGCCGCAGGCCGCGATACCAAGTTTGGCTATGGTCTGGTGCGTGCGCGTGCTGCATACGATCGTATCAACACGCTGGGATGCAACAACTAACGACGCGACTTGCCAATTGCCGCAAAGAAGAGGGGCGCTGCGGCGATCCTCTTCTTTGGTGCGCTCGGCAGAATCAGAGGTTCCTTAGAATTAAAGGGGTGGCTAGTTTTGTCGGAAGCCGAAAACACATCACCCGGATCATTCAAATTGAAAACAGCGTGGCTCTAGCCCATGCGTTCCAAAATAGAAACTCCTTTATCGGCGGGCGTTTTCAGGCACTTTTGCCCGAAAACGCCCGTCAGATGACGACTTTTAGTTTCTACTTCTGATCAGGCAAACGGCGCCCAAGTGAGACCGCATAGGACGCGGAACGCGCCTGCAGAACCGGGTCGGCGGACGGGCTGACACCTTTGGGCAATACCAGTGGGATGAAGGTGATCTTGTCGCATGCGCCGCCTGCTCCCGCCTCGACCTTGTTGATCACAAGGCGTCCTGCCGTCACGGTCTTGCGCTCTGCGGGAAGTGGTACGGTGGCGTCGTTGACGTTGTCACCGGCTTGGGCCAACTGCACCTTAAAGTCGAATGCGATGGTGGTGGAGGCTGCACGCTTTCTTAGTTCATCGGCCAAAAAATCATCCGGCATCGATTTGATCTGCTCGTCGGTCAGACTCTCTTGGCCTTTCGCAGGCTCAAAGCTCCACTTGCCGAATACTTTCTTGCCCTTGGCGTCAGTGAATTCGAACGCATTTGCGCCCCAGTAATTCACGCCGGCATAGCTCGCTGGAACGGGGGCCTTCGCGAGCCAATCGATCTGTGGCTTGGCGTCGGGGTGGCTGTCGTTGAATGCTTTTACTTTCATCGGATCCGGTCGGCCAGTGGCCGGATCGGGCCTGCGCGCGTCGAGAAACTTCACGAAGTTCTCGGGCTTGTTGACAAAAAATACTGGCGCCGAAATGTTTGCCATCTGCCATAACTCACCGCCGGGGCCCTTCATCGAGAGTGCCATGCCGCGCACCGTCTTGCCTTTGTCAGAGGCTTTCGGGTTGCCGCCACCAACTGAAAAGCGTGCGACTACCGGCACTTCCGACCCTGAGAAAATCGCCGACTTGCTCAGCGTGCGGCCCTCAGGGGTGCCAACGAAAAAACCTTCTGCGCAGACGCCTTTGGCGCCCGAGCGGCGCGCACCGGCCTGCTTGCCGAAGGTTCCCTCCAGCGCGTTCACGAGCGCATCGGCAGTCGGCTCCTGCGCTTGCGCTGCGGTGGACACTGCGGCACCAGCACCGCCAGTTGCGACAGCCACAAGCACACTCAACAAACGGCGGCTAAAAACGCCGCGTACTGCTGGCGTTGCAGAAAGATCTAACCGCAGAGCGGCGTTCGGCGAAAGCGTCGAAATATGAGGCATGAGGATTCTCCTGAAAGAAAATGAGTTGGGCACCGTACACTGCGGCGAAGTGAAGATTCAACCGCAAACAACATTACAACATTACGCAGCGATAAGGGTTAGTCGGCGAAATGACAAAGTCATTACGGCCGAGCGATCTATTTGGATGCAGCCTAGCCAAATTCGATGGGTCCTGCGCTCCCATCACGGCCGGGGGCCAGAGCCAACGTCTTTTCTACCCAATCTTGTTTATCTCTGACAATAGCGTGACTCTGACCCCAGTGCTGGCAAAAACGCTAGGCGCGGATTCTCCGCATGAAGACGACCGCCCTTGTTGCCCGTCGGGCGCTTCACATCGCTGCCGTCAACTTAGGGAACCTCTGATTAAGTTCAGTTCTGATGAAACTACTAGCCATTCCACTAAGCCACCAAAAGGCGGTGGCCAAGTGGCTGGTGATAAGCCAGACTAGGTGCCGCAGTTGCCAAACTCGCAAGAAATTCGACGCCGCATAGGACTGATATGTAAGGAGAATTTCTTGCGTGAGCAACAACCTCATTTGGCAAAAATCGAAGCAACGAAATGGACTTAATCAGAGGTTCCTTAGAAGACATGGCCCCCTATAGATGTAGATGCTATAGATGATGACGGCGAGAGTCGGCATGCGCCCGCCGAGACCGTTATAGGCTTAGTTTGGCGCAACCATCGGCGCGGGGATCATGCCCTTGACGTTGTAGTCTGCCGGTACGATGTGATAGCGATAGATCATGCCGTGGTCACCGACCAGGTAGCCGCGCTTCGGGTCGGGGAACACCATCGAATGCACGGTCGCCGGTACCGGAAAATCGCGCGCGCTGAAGCTGCGCCCCGCATTCGTCGAGTAGGCGATTTTTCGGTGCTGGATAATGACGCCTAACTGGCCGCCCGACATTGCATACTGCGTCCGCTCGCCACCAAACGGCGTGATGATGCCATTCCAGGTTGCTCCGCTGTCGGTGGTCAAGAGGGTCTTACCTGAGCGTAGCGCGACCAGCCCGGCGCTGTCATTCCAGAAAAAAGTGCGCCTGGCAGAGTCCTCCATCGCCTCGGGCGCGGAGATGGACCAACTCGCGCCGCCATCCGTCGTGCGGGCGACGACACCACGATTGGTGCCACTGACCTGACCGACCGCATAGCCGACATTCACGCTCGGAAACTGCAGGTCGTAGAAATAACAGTCGGCTTTCCGGGTCAGGCCGTCGATCTGCAAATCCACCTTGCATGGAAACACCGGCTTCCAAGTCTTACCGCTATCGTCGGTACGCTTGATCTGGGTGGCGGCGGTAAAGCCTGTCTGTGGAGAAACAAAATTCATCGACAGTTCATGTTGCGAGAGCCAGCCCCCGACCTCCTGCCACGAGGCACCGCCATCGCTGGTGCGCAGCAGCTTTTCAGCACCACCACGCGTCCAGCCGTGTTTCGCATCGAGGAAAAAAACTTCATTGAGTTCGCGATCTTTTGCATCGACGTCGCCACCTAATTGCACCTGCCAAGTTTTTGCGCCATCCGTCGTGTGCAAAATGGTGTTCTTGTCGCCGACCGCCCAGCCTTCGTCCGCTGAGATAAACGTGACATCTCGCAAACTGATGTCTTTCGGGTAATTGGTGGGCTCCCAAACGGCTTTCCATTTGGGTTGGTCGGTCGTCGCCTTCGCAGGCGCAGGCGGGTTTTTCTTCGGAGCTTGTGCTGCGGCAACGCCCCACCATGTGACCGCGATGAATCCTACGGCGTAAAGTAGCTTGCGCATATATACCCCCAATGTGTGAATTCCCACCGATTGGACCAGCACTTTTCAATATACGCTCGACTTGGGAAAGGCGCAGAGCGCGGTCGCCGTGGCCAACGCGTTAACGGAAAGGGGTTACGCGTCAGGGTTGTTAGAGGTTAGCGCGCATGGTCTCCAACGCTTCCTATCGTGTCATTGCATGGTCGATTTCGCCGCAATCACGTCCAGACGACGACCCAACTTTGCAGCATCATCGGGCGACTAAACGAAGATGCTGCCTTCGGTAAGTGTTACGGAGAGCCGCGCCTGCTCTGCCTCCAGTGTCGCTATTTATGCGGGCAACAGTTCGAGTTCTCGCGTTTCATTGAAGAATATTCAGGGACAGACCCTGAGGTTTCCCCGATTGTTGTGCGATTGTTGTGTCCCCAATTGTTGCCTGATTGTTGCCGCTAGCCCGATTAATTCTCGGCCTTCTACAACGGCATGGACAATTCAATTCTGAAGGTCCGCTGCGTCAGCAGGGACTGGGTTTTGGTTTGGGTCATGTTGTTGTCGTAGTAGGTGCGGATCAAATCATGCTTAGGCACCAGCAGGTTTTGCCCCGTCAGGCGAACGGTGACACCTTTAACCGGGCCATACACCACGTACGTATCCAGAAATCGTCTGGTGTTGAGTTGGTAGGATTGGTTCGGCGCGCTGCGCGTCAAACCAATTTGCTCGACACGAAAACTCGCCCCCATCGCCATCGGCTGCGTTTTAAGGCGGTAATCTGCCGCCATCGAAAACACCAACTTAGGTTGTTGGTTGATACGGTTATCGGGCCCCGCAATCGCGCTGAGCTTGGAGTGATTGATGGTGAGCTGAGGCCGCAGGTCGATATTAGGCAGCGTCTTGTCAAAGGCCTGCAGACGATAGCGGCCTTGCGCCTCTAATCCCAACATCTCAGCAGAGCCGAGATTCACCGGCTGCTCGATCCATCGGCTGAGGCTATCTTGTGAGACCAGCGGCAAAATAATATCGTCGATGCGGCGATAGAAAAGCGTCACGCCGTGGCTTTGTTGTTCGGGCAGTTTGGATTCAACACTCGCATCCACATTCCACGACAGCTCTGGGCGAAGGCCCGGGTTCCCCTGAAAATTAGGCGAGGTGGCGGTGTTGTCATTGGTCACCCAGCGGCGCGGAATCAGCTCGCGCGGTGTGGGTGCTTTATACGCTCTGCCAAATGAGAGCTTCGCCAGATGATTGTCGCTGCCCGGCAGCTTCCATAGCAGTTGTGCGGTGGGGCTTAGGTGTGAAGTTGTTTGCACTACCTGAGGCTTCGTGTTGGGTACGATGGTGCCGGTGCTAACGGTATCGGTCTTTAGTTGCTCCCAACGTAAACCAGCGTAGCCAGAAAGTCGCGCCGAGACTTTCCATTCATCCTGAATAAAAAGTGACAGCCGGGTGATCTTGGCCTCATAACCTTCGTCCAGATTGTCTGGCGTAGGCGTTATAAAAATTTTCTCGCGCTGGTTGCGGTCTTCATCGCGGCGCGTCAGTTGCAAACTCCAGCCGCTGGCGACCGCGTGCTTATCACCGAGCTGGGTCGCGACTCTGCCGGTCGATGCGACTGAGCTATCGCGCAGCTTTGCGCTAATGGTGCGATCGAGTATCCGCCGCTGATCGGTACTGAAGCCATCGAGCTGTGCGTCTGAATGCGTATCCAGAACACTCGCGACCAACTTGGTTTCCCACTGGGCGCCACTGGCCGCGTTGTGGTTAGCCCCGATGGTTGCGCGTAAATCATTGGTCACCGCATCGAGATACGCATTAGTGATCGGATACGACGGCGGATCGCCGAACAACACGCGGCGCACCTCAAAGGCAGTGTATCTACGACGCTGGTGCTGGGCCAACGCATCAAACTGGAGTTTGGTGTCTGCCGACCAATCCAGCGAAACCTTCGGCGCTAGGCCAAACGTTTGCACTTTGTTTTGCGTGCTGATTTGGCCGAGCCGCGCAAACGGCGGCACGTTGTTTTGACTTTCCGCTGTCAGGTCAGTCCAGCGGTTGGTGGTATCGGCAGCATCGGCTGATGCGGTGACGGTGTACGCGAATTGATCACGACGCGACGACATTTGACCCGATGCACCACCAGCGACCTTGCCGTCGGTCGAGCGAATGTTGGCGCGAAATTCGCGCGTGTCTTTTTGCTGCGCAGGAGCGGCTTTGCGCAACACGATATTGATCACGCCGCCGATCGCTTGCGCCTGGTCGGCACGCGGCGAACGAATCACCTCAATGCGCTCGACTTGCGCCGTTGACAGTGAATCAAGCGAGAAGCCCGCAGGTGCCGGGTCACCGTTGATCGTGATTTGGGTATAACCAGAACCCAGCCCGCGTACGCGCACTTCTGCACTCTGGCCTGGGTTGGTCACCACCGACACGCCCAACACCCGAGCGAGCGCACCCGCAACGGTGGTGTCACCGAATTTCAGCAAGTCTTGGCGCGTCACCACTTGGCGGGAATCGGTGCTGCTCAAACGATCTTGCTCGGCCGAGCCCACCACCTCGATGCGTTCTTCTTTGGCAGGGGGTGGCTTTGGCTTATCGGCTTCTTTTGGTTCGGCAGCGTATGACGCGCCGACAAAAAGAACGGCGACCAGCGCGCACCGGAATGATGGGCGAGCGAGTTTGCTTTTGGATTGGGGCAAGATTGGGGGCTTTATTTGTTGTGGGTTGATCGGAAGTGTTTTGTTTGGCGGGCTGATAGCGAGGGGAGAATCACGTTGGCCCGTTAATTCTGTTTTTCAAGAAACTGTCCACAGTGTGGTTTTATTCGCCAAACAAATAACGCTGACCCCTTTGATTCTGCCTTTGATTCTGCCTTTAACCGTTGGCGTCGCGGATCGGCTACCGCCGAAGAACCTCTCCAGAGGCGGAGTTTCAAGAAATGGGCTCAATTTGTCTTCTTTGAACACTTTGAATGCCCTACATAAAAATATTTTCAATGGCCGGGAATAAAGCGCGCCCGCCATACGTTAACTCGGTGTAGCAAATAATTTTCTAACCTAATTTTTGGAGAT
>JAYVUH010000348.1:0-3668 GCA_043788115.1 Burkholderiales bacterium | reverse complement strand
CTTCAGGTTGCCGTACGCTGGCAACTTCATGAAGTAGTCGGCTGTGAAGTCCAGACCGGAGGTCTTCAGGCCACCCAAATTTGCGTTTGTTGCCTGAATCTGGCCGGCAGGCAACGCCCACAGGGTACCCAAACGGTCGCGCGTGATCAGACCGCAGAAGGACGCCGAACCGGTCAACAGACACTGCGCGAGGATGGTTCCTGGAGGCGCGTTGCCAATGACTTTGTCGACTTTGATATCGAAGTAGTCAACCGACGCGCTGAAGTTGCGGCCAAGCTGGAATACCGCGCCCAGCGTGTAGCTCTTTGCTTCTTCAGGCTTCAGGCGTGGATTGCCACCGAACAGCGCATTGTACTGACCAGCCGGGCTGTCCAGCAGTGCATTGCCGTAGGTGGCTGCCGTGATCCCGGTGCGCTGGCACTGTGCCAGTGTGGAGGTCCGCGACGGACCGCATGGATCTGCTGGCAGGTCGTAAAGGCCAAGCCCTTGGGCCGTGAACAAATCGATCACGTTCGGGGCGCGAATCGCTTCCGAGTAGCTGGCGCGTGCGCGGAGTTCTTTGACCGGCGACCATTCAGCACCAAAGCCGTAAGACGAAGTCTTCGGGCCGTTACTGTACTCAGCGCGACGCACGCTACCGTTGATGGAGAGCAACTCAGCCATCTGCTTGCCTTCAATAAGCGGTGCGCGGAACTCGCCGTAGACCTCTCTGATGTTGTATCCGCCACCCAAGCCGATGGTTGGACCACCTTGGCCGGCCAAGTCACCGGTGGTGAACAGGCTGTCGGTATCGAGGCTCAAGCGCTCTTGACGATGCTCAAGACCAAACGCCACGCCGATGCCGTTCTTGGCGCTAGGCATTTTCCAGCCGTACTCGCCCAGATCGGCGCTGATAGTTGCGCCTTGAACTTTCTGTTCGGTATAGCCCTTTTGAAAGCCTGGCGTCGAGATGTAGTCAACTGCGGCTTGTGTTACACCGCCGAGCGCCCATGGGTTGTACGGCGAGCAAGGAGGGCCTGAACGGCAAACGATGGCACCGGAAGCGTCACGCACCGCATCGAGCGCTAGTCCCTGGCGCGTGGTCGACTGGTCGTTCTTGTAGGTTTCTTGGAAGATAACCTTGGCGTCCTGCGCAAAAATGTCGTAATTCCAGATCTTGGCGAATTCTCCTTTTACGCCGACGACCATGCGATATGACGTGTGGCGGATGTCATCCTGGCGACCGCCACCCTCAACGTTGCGACGGAAAATAATCGCTTCTGCCGTACCGGCAGTGCCGACGCATCCCAAGTCACGACGCCAGTCGGCGGAGAGGAATGGGTTTGCGCAGCTAATGGCATTCGAACCGGAGGCATCAAAGCCAAAGTATCCGCTTGGCGCGATCTGGGCGACTGTACGATCGTCGTGGAAGCCGAGTTCGGTGTAGAGCTTGGCTTTGTCGTTGATTTCGTAGTTAGCCGTCACGTTCATGCCATAACGCTCGGAGGGGCGCTGGAAGTAGTTCAACGGACCGAAGTTGTACTGGTCGTTGGCAGCAACATAGGCGCGCGTGTTACCCGCCGCGTTGGCGACGGAACGGTTACCCGCAGCAACGATAAAGCGACCCGGGAAGCTGGTGCTGGAACCGCCGCAACGGAAGCCAGGAGGCAGCACAACGCCGTTGGTGGTGGTTGAGGTGCTGCTCGTAAAGTTGCCGGCAGAACAGGAACTGAAATCACGCTCGGATTGCAGCAGCGCATCTTCTTTCTTATAGTTGATGAAGAAAGTTGCGTTGCCTTTGCCGTTGGCGAAGTTCGAACCAAACAAAAGGTTGAAGTCGTTGATCTTCCCGTCGGAACTGATATTGCCGGGGATCTTGAAGTTGGTCGAGTTGGAAATCGAACGCGCACGGATGACATTGGCAAGGCCGGAGTCGTCATCTTGTTTGTGATTGTAGAAGCTAGTGTTGGCTTCAAACTGAACGCCCTCAAACTTGTCGTTCATGATGAAGTTGACGACACCGGCAACCGCGTCAGAGCCGTATACAGCGCCTGCACCACCGGTCAGAATTTCAACGCGTTTGATGAGCGGGGCTGGAATCTGGTTCAAGTCGGCTGCAAACGTACGCGGGCTACCAGCGGGTAGACGACGACCGTTAACGAGCACGAGGGTGCGGGTGGCACCGAGGCCGCGCAGGTTGACCGTTGCCGTACCGGTCGCGCCGTTGGACACGTTGGCACCCTGTGCTGCGAACACCTGCGGCAGGTTGTTCAGGAGGTTTTCAACCGAACGCAAGCCGTCAACTTTAATCGCTGCGGCGTCGATGGTGGTGATCGGGCTGGTGCTGTCCAGATTCGGGGACGGGATACGCGAGCCTGTTACCTCGATACGGTCTACTTTGTCGTCTGCTTTTGCTGCTGGGGCCGTCTGCGCGAACGCCGAGCCGTACATACTTGCTGCGAGCGCGCCTGCTACTGCCGCCGGCAAGATTCTCAACTTTAATTTCATTGCGTAACCTCCGTGTTGAACAACCAACGATGAACCAACCGTTTGCGATAAAAGTCACACAAATGACCGCAAACAGTCACGAAATGGAAAACATTGCAAGGATAACGGGCGTAGAGGCCGCTCGCCACGCCATTGTTGTTCGTGTTGCCAAAACGCAACAGAGTGTGACGGTTTAAGTAGGATTGTGACGGAAGTTGACGCGAACGCGGCTAGGAAGGGGCAATAAAAAAAGGGGGCCGAAGCCCCCTTTTCTGTGCTGCTGAACCTTGATGCTTAGTTCCAGGTGTAGCGAACGCCGGCAACGAAGTTCATGCCCTGTGGCTGATACCAAGCAAGGTTGAACGGACGTGCAAGAGGATCCATCGACGGCTTGGCGTTGGCGATGTTGCGAACGGTGAAGTTCATACGCCAGTTCTTGAAGCCCCGGTACTCGGTGCCCGCGTCAAACGTGACGTAGGTCGCGACGGTACAAACACCCAAGTAGCTGTTGTTGACGTTGCCGCAATCACGCGTAACGGCCTGTGCGCCAGCCGTCTGGCTCTCGGGATTGGAGTGCGCCTTGAACGGGCCGACGACGTTCATCGCACCGGTGTTGGTCCAGCTGCCGACTTCCCAGTTGGCACGGACCTGACCACGCCACTCAGGCGCATTGCGGAAGCCGCTGTAGCTGATCAACGGCTGACCGGCAACACCAGAACCACGCTGATCGATGAATACGGATGCCAGACCGTTCAAGGTCAAACGGCCATATTCGCCAAGCGAGATGCGATGACGAACGTCGACGTCAACGCCCCTGACACGGGTTTCACCGAGGTTGGCAAACGAGGTGCTGACGAACAGGATAGCACCCGGATCGCCCGGCACTGTTGCGCTGGTGTTGGCTGGGTCACGAACCACGCGATTTGCGTAGAGCGGGTTGGTCGAGCCTTCGTTCAACAGGATCTCACCCAGCGACAGGAACGAAATTTCGTTGCGACGTGAGATGCTGAAGTAGTCGACGCTCAAGTTGGTGTTGGCAGTTGCTTCCCACACAAAACCAGCCGAGTAGGTCTCAGCTTTCTCCGGTTGGACACCAGGGAACGCCACAATCAGGCCGGGGATCGACAGAGCGCAACCAACGGTGATGCCTAGACCACGGTTACAACGGCGTGGATCGTCCACCCCGTTGAAGAAGCCCGACG
>JAYVUH010000347.1:0-2087 GCA_043788115.1 Burkholderiales bacterium | reverse complement strand
GCGGGCTTACGCCTTCGCTTAACGTCGTTACGTTCGAAAGCGGCACCATCTCGCCGGCGCGGGATCTGACAAAAATATCATCGATGTCGGTGGGGGTATTTCGATCACTCGGCGAGACCTGTACGATGACGTCGTATTGCTCGCCGTCTTGCTTGTAGCGTGTCACCACCCGGCCGCCGAGCATTGTCTCCAGCGTCCGGCCTACTGTGTCGACCGGCACGCCGAGATCAGCCAGCTTTTCGCGATTCACCTGAACTCGTAGTTCCGGCTGGCTGAGGCGAAGGTCGGTGTCAATGTTGGTAAGCACCGGGCTCTTGCGCAATTCCTCCTGCAGACGTTCAACCATGCGCGCCAACTCGGGGTAGGGCGCTTGGGTCATGAGAACGAACTGCACCGGCTTGTCGCGTCCGCCGCCCAATGAAGGTGGGGTAACTGGGAAGGCATTCAGGCCTGGGATCGCGCGCATTTTCGGACGAATCTCGTTGGCGATGGCAACCGAATTCCGGTCACGCTCGTTCCAGTGCTTGAGGATAAGAATTGAGAATCCGGCGTCGGGCGACGGATTGCCCGAGTTGACGAAGAATCGGCTGCCGTCCTTTACGCTCGCGTACACTGCCTCGAGCTGCCTAGAGTACTGCGAAGTGTAGTCAATCGTTGAACCCTCTGGCGCGGAGAACGGCCCGAACAGCACGCCGCGATCCTCCAAGGGGGCTAGTTCCGATTTTATGTTGAGGAATAGCGGCGCCGATACGCCAGCGAAAACGACCCAGATCACAACGCCAATCCAGCGTTTGTCCAGGGACGCCGTTAGTAGCCTCTTGTAAGCGGAAGTCTGCCACTCAAAAAATGCCTCAATCGAATTGAAGAGTTTGCCGTGCTTTGGCTCGTGCCGGAGTAACTTCGAACACATCATCGGAGAGAGTGTCAATGCGACGAAGCCGGACACTAATACCGCGCCCGCCAGGGCCAATGCAAACTCGATGAACAACCGGTCGGTTCGCGTCTGACCGAATGCAAGCGGGATGAACACCGCCGCCAATGTCAGCGTCATTGCGACGATGGCGAAGCCTATCTCACGTGAGCCGACCAGCGCCGCCTGCACGGGTTGCATACCCTTTTCGATATTGCGATAGATGTTCTCGAGCACGACGATCGCGTCATCAACCACCAAGCCGATGGCGAGCACCATGGCAAGCAAGGTCAGTATGTTGATCGAAAATCCTGCGGCATAAAGCAGCGTAAAGGTGCCGATGAGGGAGATGGGGATGGTGACGAGAGGAATGAGTGTGGCGCGCAGATTGCGCAGGAACACGAAGATCACGAGCGCCACTAGTATCACCGCCTCGACAATGGTTTTGAATACGTTCTTGGTGGATTCCTCGATGAATACCGCCGAGTCGTACGACATCGTCAGCTTCATGCCTTGCGGTAACGTCTTGTTGATCTCCTCGATCTCTTTGCGCACGGCAATCGCAAGGTCGAGGGTATTCGCGGTGGACTGCCGCACGACGCCCAGTGATATGGCGGGGTTGCCTTTGAAGCGGGTGATGACGCGCTCATTCACCGGTGCCACCTCAACCTTGGCAATGTCACGCACGCGAACCGGGTAGCCCGAAGCGTCCTTGATGATAATGGCGCCGAATTGCTCCGGTGTGGCGAGGTCGGTGCGGGAAAGCACATTGAATTCCCGCTTGGCGCTTTCAATGCGACCGGCGGGAATTTCGATGTTCTGCCGACGAATCGCGTCTTCGACCTCGGCTGTCGTCAGTCGGTACGCGGCAAGCTTCCCACGATCAAGCCAAATACGCATTGACGATTTTCGCTCACCATTGATACGCACGTCCGCAGCACCAGGCAGTGTGCCGAGTCGAGGCCGGATGAACAAATTCGCGTAGTCGGATTGCTGCATTTGCGTGTGGCGGTCGCTGGAAAACGCAATGAACATGATCGGAAACGCATCTGCATCCGTCTTTGAAAGAATCGGCTCATCAATGCCCTGCGGAAGACGGCCACGCACACGCGAAACTTTGTCGCGTACGTCGGCGGCGGCGGAGTCGGGGTCGCGTGAGAGGCGGAATGTGACGGTG
>JAYVUH010000346.1:0-8647 GCA_043788115.1 Burkholderiales bacterium | reverse complement strand
ATACGTTGTTGCTCACAAAAAATATCTCCTCACATATAAAACATATGCTGCGTCGATATTTTTCGCTCGCGCCTAGTCTGGCTTAGAACTCTGGATTTTTAGAGGTGCCCCAAAAACTGCACCCGATGTACTGAAGTGAAAACTGGTTCAAAGACCAGTATCGCGGATCAAAAAATAGGTGCAGAACGGTGATGCGAGCGAGTAATATAGCAGGTTGCTTTTTTTAGTTCGCTGCCTGTTGGTGGCGAATTTATGCATTGAAATCAACATCCTTTGATTCAATGATTTAGCGCAGAAAGTTCATCAAGTACCTAATGGCAAAACCGCAAATGGATTTCATCAAGATTCGTGGCGCACGCACGCACAATCTTAAAAACGTCAATCTCGATCTTCCGCGGCACTCGCTGGTGGTGATCACCGGGCTGTCAGGTTCCGGCAAGTCGTCACTCGCATTTGATACGCTCTACGCCGAGGGGCAGCGCCGCTACGTTGAGTCGCTCTCGGCCTACGCGCGGCAATTCTTGCAGTTGATGGAAAAGCCGGATGTCGATTTGATCGAAGGCCTGTCACCGGCTATTTCGATCGAGCAAAAGGCGACCTCGCACAATCCGCGCTCAACGGTCGGCACCGTAACCGAGATTCACGACTACCTACGCTTATTGTTCGCGCGCGCGGGCACTCCCTATTGTCCTGAACACCAGCTGCCACTCGAAGCGCAGACGGTGTCGCAAATGGTTGATACCGTGTTGGCGATGCCAGCGGGCACCAAGCTGATGTTGCTCGCACCGGCCGTGGTTGACCGCAAGGGCGAGCACGTCGAGCTGGTGGACGAATTTCGCAGCCAGGGCTTCGTGCGCATGCGCGTGGATCGGAAAGTCATCGAGATCGACGCGTTTCCGAAACTCGACAAGCAGAAGAAACACTCCATTGAAGTCGTTGTCGATCGCATCAAGACAGCGCCCGATCTCAAGCAGCGCATTGCAGAATCTTTCGAGACCTGCCTTCGCGTGGGCAATGGCAAAGCACTGGCCGTGGATATGGATTCGGGCAAGGAGCTGTTGTTCTCGTCGAAATTTTCCTGCCCAGTTTGCGACTATTCGCTTTCCGAGATGGAGCCGCGGCTGTTTTCGTTCAACAATCCGATGGGGGCTTGCCCGACGTGTGACGGTCTGGGCGAGATTACCTTCTTTGACCCCAAGCGCATCGTGTCCTACCCCGGACTTTCATTGGCCGGCGGCGCGATCAAAGGCTGGGATCGGCGCAATCAGTTTTATTTTCAGACGTTGATCGGTCTGGCCGAGCACTATCAGTTCGAGATCGACCAGCCGTTTGACAAACTGACTGCCGAGGCGCAACAGATCGTTCTGTTCGGTTCTGGCAAGGAAAAAATTCCGTTTAAGTATCCGGGTGAGCGTGGCAAGCCGGTGATTCGCGCGGATATCTTCGAAGGTATCGTACCCAATCTTGAGCGCCGCTATCGCGAGACCGATTCGATGGCGGTACGCGAGGAGTTGGCCAAGCACATCTCGACCAAGTCGTGTCCCGAGTGTGCCGGGACGCGCCTACGTAAAGAGTCGCGCAACGTCAGAGTGGGTGACAAATCCCTACATGAGATTTCCGCGATGGCGCTCAAGGACGCGGCACGCTGGTTTACGGCGGTGAAACTCACGCCGCAGAAAATGGCGATCGCAGAAAAAATACTGGTGGAAATTTCGGCCCGCGTACAGTTTTTGAACAACGTCGGTTTGGACTATTTGTCGCTGGTGCGCTCCGCGGACACGCTCTCTGGCGGCGAATCACAGCGTATTCGCCTTGCCTCGCAGATCGGCTCCGGTCTCACGGGCGTCATGTACGTGCTTGATGAGCCCTCCATTGGTCTGCATCAACGCGATAACGACCGCCTGTTGCAAACGCTCAAGCGCCTTCGCGACCTCGGCAACTCGGTGATCGTGGTGGAGCACGACGAAGACGCGATCAACAACGCCGACTATGTGGTGGATATGGGACCGGGTGCGGGCGTCCACGGCGGTATGGTGGTGGCCGAAGGTACACCTGAGCAGATCAAGAAATCGTCACAGTCGCTGACAGGACAATATCTTTCCGGCAAGAAGAAAATCACCATGCCGAAGTCGCGGTTCAAGCTTGATCGGAAGAAACAGTTGGTCATCAAGGGCGCGCGCGGCAATAACCTGAAAAGCGTAACGCTTGAGTTGCCGGTCGGCGGCATGATTTGCATCACCGGCGTTTCAGGTTCGGGCAAATCCACACTCATCAACGACACGCTCTACAAAACGGTTGCCCATCACCTATATGCCTCGACCAACGACCCGGCCCCATTCGACACCATCGAAGGTCTCGACCATTTCGATAAAGTGATTTCGGTTGATCAATCGCCAATCGGGCGCACGCCACGCTCGAATCCGGCGACTTACACCGGGCTGTTCACACCGATTCGCGATCTGTTTTCCTCAGTGCCCGAGGCGCGCGCGCGCGGCTACGGACCGGGACGTTTTTCATTCAACGTCAAAGGTGGCCGCTGCGAAGCGTGCCAAGGCGATGGCGTGATTAAAGTTGAAATGCACTTCCTGCCAGACGTCTATGTGCCGTGCGATGTTTGTCACGGCAAGCGTTACAACCGCGAAACGCTGGAAGTGCACTACAAGGGCAAAAACATCACCGAAGTGCTCGGCATGACGGTTGAAAATGCGTTTGAATTCTTCAAGCCCGTGCCGGTTGTTGCGCGCAAACTGCAGACCTTGCTTGATGTCGGGCTGGGTTATATCCGCTTGGGGCAGAGTGCCACGACGCTGTCGGGCGGTGAGGCACAGCGCGTCAAACTTTCGCTCGAACTCTCCAAGCGCGATACCGGCAAGACGCTGTTCATTCTGGATGAGCCAACCACCGGCCTACATTTTCATGATATCGACATGCTCTTGAAAGTGCTGCACCGCCTGCGCGACCACGGCAACACCGTGGTGGTGATCGAACATAATCTCGACGTCATTCGTACCGCCGATTGGGTGATTGATTTGGGCCCCGAGGGTGGCGATGGCGGCGGCATGATTCTCTGTGAGGGGCCTCCCGCGACGCTCGCGCAGCACCCGACCAGCTACACGGCAAAATACCTGCGTCTCGTGCTCGGTGCCGGACAAAGTAAGCCCGCAAGCTCCCCCAAGAAAACAGTCAATGCCTAGCACCCACGGGCGATTTCGGGCATTTTTGCTTCAAACTGCCCGCCGCATAAGGAGTTTGCATATTCGGATGCCGGCCGGTGCCCTACCGGGTATTCGTCGGTTTGACGGGAATTAATCGTTTTCCAGATCGCCAATGACGCCACGTGAACTCCTGCTTGCCAGCTTTCGTGCCGCACTCGTGGCAGCGGATCCGCTGCAGATCGTGCCGCGCCATCTGCCGCCACCACCAGCGTCGGGCCGCACCATCGTGGTCGGCGCCGGCAAGGCAGCGGCGGCTATGGCAAAGGCGGTTGAGGAGCATTGGCCAGCAGAAGCACCGCTCGAAGGGTTGGTCATCACGCGCTACGCGCACGGCTACGCGGGCGCTGAATCGCTGAAGCGAATTCGCGTCGTCGAGGCCGGCCATCCAGTTCCGGACGAATCCGGCGAGCGGGCCGCCAAGGAGATCCTGTCGCTCGCCAAGACGGCGGGCCCAGAAGATTTGCTGCTGGTGCTAGTCTCGGGTGGGGGCTCCAGTTTGCTGTCGCTGCCTGCCGGTGAAGTCGGCATGGCGGACCTGCGGCTGGTCACGCGCGATCTGCTCAACAGCGGCGCGCCCATTCAAGCGATGAATGTGGTGCGTAAACATCTTTCGGCGATTCAGGGCGGCCGCCTCGCGGCGTCAACGGCCGCACGCGTGGTGACGCTCATCATTTCGGATGTGACAGGCGACGACCCTTCGGCAATCGCCTCCGGCCCTACGGCACCGGACGCATCGACCTATCAGGACGCGCTCGACATTTTGAATCGTTATCGGATCACGCCGCCCGTGTCGATTGCTCGACACTTGTCGAACGGCGCGCGCGGCAATATCGCTGAAACGTTGAAGGCGAACGACCCTGCATTCGCTAGGGTGGAAAACCATCTGATCGCAACGGCCCATCAGAGCCTGTCGATGGCGGCGGCGTTTTTTCAGCAGCACGGCATCACACCGATGATCCTCGGTGACAGCGTGACCGGCGAGGCGCGTGAAGTCGCCAAGGTGTACGGTGCGTTGACGCGGCAGATTCGACAGCACCACCACCCGCTCAAGCCGCCGATCGCCCTCATCTCGGGTGGCGAATGCACCGTCACGCTGTCCGCTGGCAACAAAGGCCGCGGCGGCCGATGCAGTGAATTCTTGTTATCGCTTGCCATTGATCTTGATGGCCTGCCGGGTGTGCATGCCATCGCCTGCGACACCGACGGCATCGATGGCTCGGAGCACAACGCCGGCGCCATTCTGCTCGACGATTCCCGCGCGCGCGCCACCGCAGCCGGCATCCACGCGACGCGCCAGCTTGAAGCGAATGATGCATTCGGCTACTTTGCGCCGATCGACGACCTGATCATCACCGGCCCCACCCGCACCAACGTCAACGACTACCGCGCCATCCTGATCCTGTAGCCACCGCGCGGCCGGATATCTACCGCCTAAAACAGCATTTTCGCTATACTCAACCTGCTGCGAAAAACGCTGAAAAATAACTGTCAGCATCAGGGAGTTGAGTGTTGGTAATCCCGACTTGGATTGTGCTTTTGGCGACGCTAGTGCTCGGCGCGTGTGTGCTTGCGACGCTGATCGTTCACGCGCGACGCAACCATCGCGACCTAAAGACCGCCAAGCAGCAACTTTTGGGCCTGCATGACGAACTGGCGGCCTCACGGGAGTCCATCGCCGCGCAGGCGCAACAGTTCGCCCAAATCGAGCGCATGGCAAAAATGGGCAGTTGGACTTCCGATCTGGCCACCAACACTATTCGGGCGAGCGACGCCTACCTTGCGATCTACGAGCGCCCGCTTGCCGAGATTCCCGCTACGGCGGATGAGTTTGTTGAGCGCTTCGTCGACGCCGGGGCCCAGCGGCAGGAAGCGCTGGCCAATCTCGCGAAGATCGAGGCCGGCGAGGCAATCGAAGCCGTTCGGCGCATCCGTGTTGGAGAAGATCGCTACAAATGGATTGCGTTTCGTAACGAGCCGCGCCTCGATACTGATGGAAAACGCATCGGTAATCGCGGTATCGTACGCGATATCACCGAGGAGCGCGCCAACGCCGAGCAGATCAATGAGGCTGCCGCGTTGCTAGAGGAGTACAACCGCATTGCCGGGATCGCGCATTTTTATTGGGATCTGCCGACCGGCCGGTTGGATGCGTCGCCAGAATGCCTCCAGCTGTTTGATATTCCTGAAGGTGACACTGTCGCGACCATGGAGGAGTGGGTTGGGCGCTGTTCCGATCCAGACGACGCCGAGGATATCGCGACCAACCTGCGGGCTGTTGCTCGATGTGAGCCGTATCGCGTGACAAGGCGGTGCCGGGTCGCGGGTGGCAGTCTGCGTTACGTCGAAATCAGTGGTGCGCCGATTGTCGGCGATGACGGCGCCGCCATTGCCTACCGCGGCATCGCCCGCGACGTCACCGAGCGCCACAATGATCTTGCACGGGCGGTCGAGAGCGAAGCCCGGCTGCGCGCGAGCGAGGAGAATTTGGTGCGGGCGCAACGGCTGGCGCGTATCGGCAGTTGGCGGCTGGATATGGCGACGGGTCGCATGGAATACTCGGACGAGTACCTGAATTTGTTCGAACTCACGCCGGAGGATGCACCGCGCACCCCGAGCGAGTGGATTGCGCGTTTCGTGCCGGATACGGACAAAGCTGAGGCTGTTAAGACTATTTTCGAGCAGGCGCTTCAAGACGCCCGCTCGTACAGCGGGATACGGTCGATCATACTCAAGGACGGCAGCACGAGATGGCTTTCCTTTGCCGCAGACCCAGTCGTCGCGCCAGACGGAAGCGTCGTCGCGATTGTGGGTGCCACGCGTGACATCACCTTCGAGCATATGGCTCGGACAAGCCTGCAAGCCAGCGAAGAGCGCTTCCGCATGATCTCGGAAAACATGCAGGATATCGTGACGCTGCACGACGCCGAGGGCCGCGTGCTGTACGCGACGCCGTCACTCTCACGCGTGCTCGGACACCACCCTTCCGACAACGCCTACAACTCGCCATTCCTGTACGTACACCCCGATGATGCGTCGGCGGTGAAGGCAAGTGTTGCGCGCATTCTGGCAGGCGACGCGCCAATCGAAAAACTCGAGCTTCAGTTACGCAAGCGGGGTGGCGAATACGCGTGGGTAGAGGCATCGTTTGTGCGTGTGCTCAATGAAGATGGAAGCCTGCGGCACATCCAGGCAATTACGCGCGACGTCAGTGAGCGAAAGCGCGCAGAAGCCGATCTCGCCGAGCGCACCGCCGAACTCGCCAACACCAATCGCCTGCTGGTGGAAGAAGCGGCACGTCGGCAAGCGCTTGAGCGTCGCGTGATGCTATCGATCGAAGGCGCGCTATCGCAGGTCGGTCTTGAATTGCATGATGACCTGGGCCAACAACTGACCGGTATCTCGTTGTTGGTAAAAACCATGGAAAGTAAATTGACGTCGTCGCCCCCGCAACACGAGCGTTCGACTGCGCGTGAGGCGGCACGCATTGCCGAATTGGTGAACCGCGCCATCAACCATACCCGCATGATTTCCCACGGGCTATCACCTTATATGGTTGGCGACCTGGGGCTCACTTCGGCGTTGGCACAACTGGCGAACGACATTGATGGCCTTGGTGTGATCGCCTGCGTCGCTGAAATCGACCCACGTATTCGAATTCATGATGAGGTCGCGTCGCGCAGCCTGTTTCGAATCGCGCAGGAAGCCACCAATAACGCGCTCAAGCACAGCGGTGCCGGACTGGTACGCATTTCCCTTAAGTTGGCGGGCCGCGACCTTCAACTTACGATTGCCGATGACGGCAGCGGCGTCGACTCTCCGGCGACCAGCAGGAAATCACTGGGCGTGCTCAGTACGGGACTACACAGCATCAAACACCGCGTACAGTTGATCGGTGCACGAATGAAAATCCGCCCTAGCGGCAAGGGCATGACCGTCATCGTGCGGTGGCAGTACCCGGCGGATAGCGTCGCCTCGATCAAACCGCCGCAACGTCGGCTGGTGAGTGTTGGAAAGTCATCTTAAGGACAATATGTCTAATCTGGATTTAGCGGAGAGCTCTATGCATGTCAACGCATCGGTGAAGTTCCGAATCATGGTGATCGATGACCATGCAATCGTTCTGCATGGTCTGACGCAGTTGATCAACAACTCTGTCGACCTCGAGGTTACCCTGCAGGCGGAGTCGGCCGAGGCGGCGCTCGATATATTGAAGACCGAGCCACTTCCCGATCTGGTGGTGACCGACATTTCGTTGCCGGGCTTGTCTGGTATTGACCTGACCAAAACATTGTCGACACTGCACCCAGGCATTCCAGTGTTGGTGCTGTCGATGCATGAAGAAATGATTCACGGCGAGCGAGCGCTTAAGGCCGGCGCAAAAGGCTACTTAACCAAGCATGAAGCCACCGATAAGGTTGTGTTCGCCATCCGGCGGATTCTTGGTGGGGAGCAACACCTGAGTCGGCGCATGCAGTCTCTGCTGGCACAACAGGTGCGGACCAAGTCAAAGTCGGGCGTGGTCTCGGTATTGTCCAGCTTGACGGATCGCGAGTATGAGATTTTCCGATTTGTGGGCATGGGCATGAGTTCGTCGGAGATCGCGGACAAGCTTGCCCGGAGTGTCAAGACGATCGAGGCACACCGCGCCAACCTGAAACAAAAACTCGGCCTGCGGAATGCGATAGAGCTGGTTCGTTTCGCGGCCAGCTATGCAGACCGGGAACGCATATAGTCGCGTCTGCGGCTGCGCTTTTTCGACCCGTTAACGCCGTATGAACATTGCCTCAATCGATCATTTCGTACTCACCGTGGTGAACATCGAGCAAACCTGCGAGTTTTATGGCCGAGTGCTTGGCATGCAGGTACAAACATTCGGCACCCCGGCGACACCGCGCACCGCACTTGTTTTCGGTAGCCAAAAGATCAACTTGCATCAAGTTGATCGCTTGCCCGACCCAAACGTATTAAAACCCTCGCCCGGGTCGGCCGACTTTTGCCTGATCGCCACCACGCCGATTGCCGAAGTCATCGCGCATCTGCAAGAACTAAACATTCCGATCATCGAAGGGCCGATTAGACGGACTGGCGCAATCGGCGTAATCGAGTCAATCTACATTCGCGATCCTGACCTGAATCTGGTTGAGATTGCTAACTACATCAACTAGTTTGGTACCGCAGAAACGAAAAAGCCGGCGTAAGCCGGCTTTTTCTTAAGTCCACCAACGATTAGGCGGCGGCTTTGTCGTCTGCAGGCGCTTCTGTCGCCACTGGTCGATCAACCAACTCAACCAAGGCCATTGGCGCATTGTCACCTTGACGGAATCCAAATTTCAGAATGCGAAGATAGCCGCCCTTGCGCTCTTTATAACGCGGGCCCAACTCGGCGAACAGCTTGACGACGATATCGCGATCACGCAGACGATCAAACGCCA
>JAYVUH010000345.1:0-11422 GCA_043788115.1 Burkholderiales bacterium | reverse complement strand
CAAGGCTGCAGGCGATGTGTATTCGTCCAAGGCCGCCCAAGCCAGACGAGATGCAAGGTCACGGCAAGCGAACAGCCGTCCGCGGATTGAGCCGTGGGTCTATCTTGCCGCCCATGATTTTCTGGTCAGCTACGATCTGTCACCAGCGAGAATAGCGGACCATTTGCCGATCAGCACTGAATGGGTTTACCGGTGGATGTACCGTGAGATCGCAGGCGGTGCAGATTGGGATAGACACTTTCGCAGTGGGCGATCCGCTCGCCATACCCGACGCTCAAGATGCGAAGCAGCCAAGACTGGGGTGAGCGCGGCCACACCGATTCAAGAGCGTCCGGAGGTGTGCAATCTCAGGCTTGAGTTTGGGCATTGGGAAGCCGATCTGTTGTTGGGACGCAGGGACAACACGTATGCGGTCTTGGTGGTGAAGGAACGACTGAGTCGGCTAACGCTGGTGTCCCGCGTCCGAGGGCAACGCAGCCATACCGTGATGCGTGCCATGCATCGCTTATTGCGGCCCTACCACGGGCAGGTCAAGAGCGTCACCACGGACAACGGCCATGAGTTCTACCGGCACCAGGCGTTTGCCACAGCGATGGGTTGCACCATGTACCGTTGCGATCCACACTCGCCATGGCAACGTGGTCAGGTTGAGGGCGAAAACAAGAATCTTCGTCAATACATGCCAAAGAGCTTCGACGCGGACAGACTGACGACACGCTTGCTCAAAGACGCCGAGCGTAAAATCAATATGCGACCGAAACTGGTGCTCGACAACAGGAGCCCACTCGAAGTGGCGAACGAACTATCTGGTGTCGCACTTCGCTATTGAATATGCCAGACTCGCCTATTGACGGCGTCTTTCAGCCATTATTGGCTCGAAGCGCCTGCCTGTGCTAGCGTTTCGGAAATTGACGCTCGCCCCCACCGTCCCAATCGCCGCGATGCAAAATCTTCAGTGTAGCGATGCGGAATCGCCATCGCGTCGTGGACCCAATGACCTCCGACCGCGCCGGGGCTACTGTGCAGGCAAGAACTTGGTCGGGTCGAGCGGCTTGCCGTTCTTGCGAATCTCGAAGTGCAGCTTCACCTGATCGGTGTCCGAATTTCCCATCTCAGCAATCTTCTGCCCGCGTTTGACCTCCTGACCTTCGGCGACAACAATCTTTTCGTTGTGCGCGTACGCTGAAAACCAGGTGACGTTGTGTTTGATGATGACCAGTCGACCATAGCCGCGAAGACCAGAGCCGCTGTAAATGATCTTACCGGCACCTGCGGCATTGACTGCCGACCCTTTGCTGCCTGCGATATCGATGCCCTTGTTCGCTTCGGTAAAGGTGGCCATGAGCTTGCCCTTGACGGGCCAAGCCCAGTCAACGTCGTCGTTAGTCGGCGCGGCAGCCGCTGGCATAACCGCTACGCCAGCGGGAGCCGTGGCCACAGCCGTTGCGGGTACAGCAGTGCCACTCTGTGCAGACAATCGCTGGTAGGCTTGGTCAGTGTAGGGAATCTTACCGCCGCGCGGCTCTGCCTTTAACGTCGCCGTATTATTCGCCGTGCGTTCCCCGGCGGCCGAAGGCTGCGCCGCAGATACCAGTGGCGTCGCCACCGGCGCGCCCAGCCGTGGCTCTTTGCCTGCGCCGTTGGCAGATGCAGCTGCCGCGATGCTTGGCGCCGTAACGCGCAACACCTCATCGACTTTGATCACGTTCGGGTTGTCGATGTTGTTCCACATCGCCAGTTCGCGGTAGTCGAGCCCGTACTGCAGCGCAATACCGATCAGCGTGTCGCCCTTTTGCACCGTATGCGTTTTGCCGATGTCGGTAGGCTTGACGTCCGCGACTGGCGGCTGGAGCGGCGCGGTGGGTGCCCCGATCGGTGGGCGACGGTCGGTAACCGGCGCGGGCGTTTTCGTCGCGCAGGCCACAAGAAGTAAGGCGATGCCGAGCAAGACAACGCGGTTCATAAACAACAGAAAATAGCGCTTAAACATAGGGCACTCAGGCGATTCCAGAGACTAGGGGTACGAAACGAACATCATGCACGATACGCTGCTGAAATTCGGTCTCGGTGCGATCGATGACATACAACTGCTGCTGATCGACCCCAACCGGCAGGATCATCCTGCCGCCAACGGCCAGTTGCGCGGTTAACTCCTGCGGTATGTGCGATGCCGCAGCGGTCATGATAATGCCATCGTAGGGGCCGCCCTCGGCGTAACCAAAGTGGCCGTCGGCGTGCTTGAAGATGACATTGTAGTAACGCAGATCGCGCAAGGTACGGCGCGCCTTGTCCATCAACGGGGAAATGCGCTCGACCGTGTACACATCTTTGGCGAGCTTGCCAAGAATCGCGGTTTGATAACCACAACCGGTGCCGATTTCTAGCACTTTCTTCGGAAAACCGCCGCTGCGATCGCATAGCAATTCCGTCATGATGGCGACAATTTCAGGCGTCGAGATCGTCTGGCCGAAACCGATCGGCAAGGCCTTGTCGAGTTCGTAGGCCCGCTCTTGCAAGGCCTCCTCGACAAACATGTGACGAGGCACCTCTGCCATGACGGCCAGCACCCGCTCATGGCGAATCCCACGCTGACGCAATGCTTCAATCATTCTTGCGCGGGTGCGATCAGATGTCATTCCGCTGCCGGAAAACCGCGCCGCGCCTAATTTTTCACCCGCGGCCATTGCTACAGCGTCATCCATGCGGCGACCGACTTCATTTGCTGATAGTTGGTCAAGTCGATTTGTAACGGTGTCACCGACACGCGATTCTGTTCGGCCGCGTAAAAATCCGTGCCGGGGCCGGCATCTGCGGCCGCGCCAGCCGCACCGATCCAATACACGGTCTCGCCGCGCGGGTTGGTCGTCTTGACGGCGGGCTCGGCTTTATGACGCTTGCCCAAACGGGTGACTTCGAATCCTTGCAAGCCCTCGCGTGGAACGTCGGGTACGTTGACATTCAGCAAGGAAGGCTCGGAGACTTTGTTCTGCTGGTGGCGTTTCACCAATTCCGCCGCCACCCACCCGGCGGTTGCAAAATTCTTGGAGTCGCGGGCCACCATCGAGACCGCGATCGAAGGGATGCCCAACAAATACCCCTCGGTGGCAGCCGCCACGGTTCCCGAGTAAATCGTATCGTCGCCCATGTTCGAACCGTGATTGATGCCCGACACCACCATATCCGGCACCCAATCGAGCATGCCGGTGACGGCCATATGCACACAGTCGGTCGGGGTTCCGTTCAGAAAATAGAAACCGTTGGGGGCGCGACGCATCGACAGCGGACGGTCCAGCGTGAGAGAGTTTGAGGCACCACTCTTGTCGCGCTCCGGGGCGACTACCGTGACGTCCGCCAGCGTCGAGAGCGCGGCATAAAGGGCGGCCAGGCCGGGGGCAAAGTAGCCGTCGTCGTTCGAAAGAAGAATGCGCATGGTGTGTTTTCGGATAATCGGAAATTATGCCACGCGCCGCGCGCCGCCCCCTCTCAAAACCGCCCGACAGGCGCGGTTTCAGGCGTTCATTTTGACGTCTCGCCAACGACGTCGGCACCTTTCGGCGGCACAAACACGAACACTTTGGCGTCAAAGCGCGGGTTGCGCTCGATTCGCGACAGGGTGATGCGCGTTTTGTTACCGAACGCATCCGCCAAGTCCATGGCGCGCAGGTCCGCACCTTGAAAACCCAACCGAATCGCTTCGATGCCGGCATCCTTTTGCTTGGGCTCGGCATTCACCCACACCAACCCCTCGGCTTCACCGCCCGCGACCAACGTGAACGCCGCGTCAATTTCCGCGCGTCCAGCGAGTAGCGCGGCGGGGGTGGATGAAAACGCGGCCTCGAGGGGGCGTACGCTCACCTGGTTCAAATCCTGATCAAAAAACCAAACCCTCTTGCCGTCACCAACGATGATCTGCGCTGGCTTTTCATATACCCAACGAAATTTGCCGGGGCGCTCAAATTGCAGCGTTCCCTTACTCGTCACGCCCGTCTTGCCGCGGTTGTCAGTCAATACTTGCGTGAAATCGGCGCGCGCCGACTTGGTCGATTGCACGAAGCTGCGGAACTGCTCGATCGCGTTTTGCGCAGACGCGTTGCCAAACAGGCACGAGGCGGCAGTGAACATAGCCATTAGGAAATTCGCGTTTTTCATATGTGATAGGACTCTGGGGCCCACACTGAGTTCATTCAACCAATTTGGTCGGCCATTGACGCGTGTGGACAAAACAGCGGACAGAACAAAATCGAAACAAAAGGTAAGGTCAACGGTACACACAACGATCGGCCCCACAAATCCGCCGACTCGCGCGCGACGCCGCACTACTCTTTTGACATCGGTACCAGAATTTCACGGTTACCGTTACCGCCCATGGCGGACACTAGTCCCGCTTTTTCCATGTCTTCGAGCAACCGGGCGGCACGGTTGTAGCCGATACGAAGATGACGCTGCACCAGCGAAATAGACGCCCTCTTGTTTTGCAACACGACCTGCACCGCCTGGTCGTACAACGGGTCTTTTTCGCCGCCTTCACCGGCACTACCGCCGAGCGCTTCCGTCATCGCCTCTTCCGGCGCATCGAGAATGCCCTCGATGTAGGCGGGCTCGCCCTGCGTCTTCAGTTGTTGCACCACGCGGTGCACTTCCGCATCGCTGACAAAGGCGCCGTGCACGCGCTGCGGAACACCACTGCCCGGCGGTAGATACAACATATCGCCCTGCCCGAGCAACGCTTCCGCGCCCTGTTGGTCAAGGATGGTGCGCGAATCAATTTTCGAAGACACCTGAAACGCAACACGGGTCGGCACGTTGGCCTTAATCAAGCCGGTGATGACGTCAACACTCGGGCGCTGGGTGGCGAGTACCAAGTGAATACCCGAAGCACGTGCTTTTTGCGCCAGCCGCGCGATCAGCTCTTCCACTTTTTTGCCAACCACCATCATCATGTCGGCGAGTTCATCAATCACCACAACGATCAACGGCAGGGCTTCGAGCGGCTCGGGCATGTCCGGTGTCAGTGAGAACGGATGCGGAATCGGGCTGCCTTTGTCTTTCGCATCCTTGATCTTGGTATTAAAGCCCGCAAGGTTGCGTACACCTACCGCACTCATCAATTTGTAACGACGTTCCATTTCTGCCACGCACCAATTGAGCGCGTAACCGGCATGCCTCATGTCGGTCACCACGGGGGCCAATAGGTGCGGTATTCCCTCGTACACGGACAACTCGAGCATCTTTGGGTCAATCAGAATCAGCCTGACTTCATTGGCGGTCGCCTTGTAGACGAGCGACAAAATCATCGCGTTGATCGCCACCGATTTGCCCGAACCGGTGGTACCGGCAACCAATACGTGGGGCATCTTGGCCAAGTCAGCAACCACCGGGCGACCGGCGATATCCTTGCCCATGGCAATGGCGAGCTTGGAGCTCATGTCACCATACACGGCTGAGCCCAAGATCTCGGATAAGCGAACAATTTCGCGCTTCGGATTCGGAATCTCCAAGCCCATATGGGACGTGCCGGGAATAGTCTCAACAATGCGAATGGACGTGACGGACAACGCCCTTGCCAGATCGCGCGCAAGATTGACCACGGTCGAGCCCTTCACGCCGACAGCAGGCTCAATTTCGTAGCGCGTGATCACCGGCCCCGGATACGCCGCGACCACCTGCACGGTCACATTGAAGTCCATGAGTTTCCGCTCGATCAGGCGAGAGGTGAACTCCAGCGTCTCTGCCGACGGCCGCTCGATTACGTTGTCAGGCGGGTCGAGCAGGCCGACCGGCGGCAAGGGAGAATCAGGCATATCGGAAAACAGCGGTGCCTGCCTTTCCTTCTTGACGCGATCCGATTGCGGAATCTCGATCACGGTCGGTTCGATCCGAATCGGCGGGTGATCATCAATCACTTTCCGCATTTCTTCCACTTTTTCTTCACGCGCGAAGACGGCTTGCTCGCCAACCTCGCGGTCGCGCTTAGCCTCGAACTTGGTCTTGAGCGTGACAAAAACCCACTCGACACCTCCACCAACGCGCTCGGCAAGCTGTATCCAAGACAGGCCACTGAACACCGAAAACGCCCCCGCGCAAGTCGCCAACAGCAGGACAGTGCCACCGACAAAGCCAAGCCCGCGTTCGATACCAGCGGCGAGCAGCAAACCAACGACACCACCCGGACCATTCGGCAGGGCGGCCTTGAGCGAGTGCAGGCGCAGTGCTTCGAGCGCGGAAGAGGCGAACAGCAAGACAAAGAATCCGATCAGCGCAATGACAATATTGCGCCGATGGAACAAGCGTGACGTTTCAACCCGGCCAAACAAGCGGGTCACGCCGTAGGCCGCGAGCACCACCCACCACCAAGCGGAGATGCCGAACAGGCCGAGCAGAAAGTCGGATATCCATGCACCGACAACCCCGCCTTTGTTCTCTACCGCGCCGCCGACTCCGGAGAAAAAATAACCTGCGTCCTTTCCCGAATGGGTTGCAAAAATGAGCGCGAGATACGCCGACAGGGCCAGAAAGACGATCCAGCCAGCCTCTCTCAGGAGACGCGAAATGCGCGTGGCTTCAGGGGTATCGACGTTTGGCGCTGGCGCGGTGGGGTCGAAGAAATCGTTGTCGGTGGCACTCATTGCTGCCGATTATAAGGGTCTGCATGGGCCGCCGGTGCGCCATGCACGTCTTCCACCGCGGCGGCGGCAATTGTCAAATCGCATCCGGACATCACGTTAAAAGCTCGGCGGCAGCCGATGATCATGAATGGTGATTTGCTTGGATTCGATCGAGATAAAGCCACGATCTGAAAGATCCCCCAAGATGCGATTGACCATCTCGCGCGACGCGCCGACCATGTTGGCGATATCCTGCTGCGACAGCTTTTCGCCTACGACCATTTTGCCATCGGCTGTGATCGCGAGTTCCAGCAGGGTGCTGGCAACCCGTCCATAAACATCCATCAGCGCCAAATTTGAAATCTTCCGGTCGGCATCGCGCAGACGCTTGGCAAGCGCCGTCATCACACTGACACCGATCGCCGGGGTGCCTTGCAGACAATCATGAAAGGCCTGATAAGACAGCACCTTGAGCGACGTGTTCTCCATCGCCGACACCGATGCTGATCGTGGCTGCCTATCGATGAGGGACATTTCGCCGAAAAAATCTCCCGGCCCCAACATTTTTAGGGTAATTTCGCGCCCTTCTTCGTCGCCAATGAAAACCTTCACACGCCCGCTAATGATCGCAAAAAGAGAGTCCCCCACCTCCCCCTCGTTAAGAATCGTTGCGCCGCGCGACACATCCTTGTCAACAGCGAGCGCCTCTACCGTCGCCAAGTCAGCCTCGTTAAGGTCATGGAAGAGCGGGATGTTCTTGAGCAGACCTGACACGGGCGAATCCCTCTGGCACGTTGGAAAGCTTGATTCTGTCACATCAACGCAATGCCGGCCGCCGGACGCCCGAACTCATCGCATGCGGCGCGCCGTGTCCGCTGGCGCGGGTTGTTTGCGTGGTTGTTTCAGTCATCAGCGCCCCAATATTGGTTGTGCGGTCAGCTAAAATGTCGGCCTAACCAGAAAGAAACCATGTCTGCAAAACACCATCGCCTCATTATTCTGGGTTCCGGCCCTGCCGGTTACTCTGCTGCCGTCTACGCCGCGCGTGCCAACTTGTCCCCTGTGCTGATCACCGGCCTAGCCCAAGGTGGTCAACTGATGACCACCACCGACGTTGAAAACTGGCCGGCCGATGCCGACGGCGTGCAGGGCCCCGACCTAATGGCGCGTTTCCAGGCGCACGCCGAGCGGTTCGACACAAAGATGATCTTTGATCACATCAATACAGTCGATTTCAAGAATCGTCCATTCACGTTGCACGGCGACTCTGACGTCTACACCTGCGACGCCTTGATCATCGCCACTGGTGCCTCGGCCCAGTATCTGGGCCTGCCATCCGAACAGAAATTCATGGGTAAGGGTGTCTCAGGCTGCGCCACCTGCGACGGCTTTTTCTATAAAAATCAGGATGTCTGCGTCATCGGCGGCGGCAATACCGCCGTCGAGGAAGCCTTGTATTTGTCGAACATCGCCAAACACGTGACCGTGGTGCATCGCCGCGACAAGTTTCGCTCGGAGAAAATCCTGCAAGATCGCCTGTTCGCCAAGGAAAAGGAAGGCAAGGTCACCATCAAGTGGAACCACACGCTTGACGAGGTACTCGGTGACAACAGCGGCGTGACCGGGGTTCGGATCAAATCGACCGCCGACGGCACCACCACCGACCTTGCCCTGCACGGCTGCTTTGTAGCAATCGGCCACAAACCCAACACCGAAATCTTCGATGGGCAGTTGGAGATGGTCAATGGCTACATCGTCACGCAGTCGGGTCTCAAGGGCAACGCCACGGCGACGTCGGTACCCGGCATTTTTGCAGCGGGCGATGTGCAGGACCACGTCTATCGTCAGGCGGTGACCAGCGCGGGAACGGGTTGTATGGCGGCACTCGACGCAGACAAGTATCTGGAGAGCCAACACTAAACTCCCCTATCGGCGGTCGTTTCCAGCGCTTTTTGCCTGAAAATGCTCTCTGAATAAGGACTTTGCCTTTCATGTCCAAGCCGCCGGTGACGCCCCCGACTTCGCACTCTGGTGACCACGATCTGTTTCGTGCGGAAATGGCTGCCGACGGCGTATCGCCCCTTGTCGCAACACCTCGAGCATCGCTACAACGACCCAAGCCCAAGCCCGTGGCGACGCACCGCGAGCGCGACGAAGCTTTGGTACCTGCAGAGTTGCTGAAAGACACCTCAGGCTGGGACGCCGACATCGATACCGGCGATCTCATTTCGTTTCTACGTCAGGGCCTGCCCGGCGATATCCTACGCAAACTCAAGCGCGGCCACTGGGCGGTGCAAGCAACGCTCGACCTGCATGGACTGAATCTGACGGGTGCGCGTACCGAGTTGGCACAGTTCCTCGCCTTTGCCCGCCACGGTGGCGCCCGCTGCGTGCGCATCATTCACGGCAAAGGAACGCGCTCGGCCAACGGCATCGCCCTGCTTCGCAACAAGGTCCGCCTTTCACTCTCGCAGCGCGAGGAAGTGCTGGCGTTTTGTGACGCGCCAGCCGCCGATGGCGGCGGTGGTGCAGTGGTGGTGTTGCTGCGTTCCTCCTGATCCTAGGCATCAATTGACCGTGACATGCGAAATGTGAGGTTGCAGCGGTCACAGGTAAAATTGAAGGCGCTCGGGGGCCGCTCACAATCCGCGCGCCTGCGATTGAGTCAGAGCGGCTAGCTTCGGCGCGGCTTGAGTCGGCATCCACAATCAACCAGCAAAACCATGAACTCTCTGTCGCCCAAATCGTTTGCGATTGCCATTGCGTGCCTATTTACGATTCTCGCCTCTTTGTGGTTGACCGACATCGGCGCACGCAAACTGGCCAATCCCGACGAGGGCCGCTACAGCGTGCTGGCGATGCACATGGCCGACACGGGCGACTTCATCACGCCACGGCTGAATGGACTGAAGTACTTCGAAAAGCCGCCCATGCAATATTGGGCGACGGCTTCCGCCTTCAATGTCTTCGGCAAATCCGAGTGGAGCGCTCGGTTGTACACCGCGCTTTGCGGACTGTTGTGCGTGCTGATCGCTTCATACACGGCCGCGCGATTCTTTAGCCGCGAAATTGGTCTGTTTACCGGTCTGGCCTTGATCGCTTGCCCCTATTTCATGGCGCTCGCCGAAATCATCACGCTCGACATGGGGCTGACGTTCTGGACAACGCTCACTGTCTGCGCGTTCATGCTGTCTCAGCGCAATGCGGCACCTGGCGAGACGCCTGATCGCAGCCAACTGGCGTGGTTGTGCGTTGCCTCGGTGGCCAGCGCCGGGGCTGTGTTGTCGAAGGGACTGATCGGTATCGTCTTCCCGGGAGCGGTGCTATTTGTCTACTGCCTGCTGAATGCCGACTGGGGTCGCCTGCTGCGTATTAGTTGGTGGGTAGCGGTTCCGTTGTTTCTGTTGGTCGTGAGCCCGTGGTTCATGCTGGTCGCCGATCGCCATCCGGAGTTTTTGCAGTTTTTCTTTATTCACGAGCACTTTCAGCGCTTCACCACTACCCAGCATCGGCGCGTGGAGGCGTGGTGGTTCTTCCTGCCGATACTGTTCGTCGGCGTAATGGCGTGGGCGTTTCTGCTTTTGCCGGCGCTGGTTGGTGCGTGGCGGGCCGAGACGTCAAACAACAGTGCCATTTTGAAGCCGTTCAAGCCGCTCAGATTCGCGCTCGTTTGGGCGGTGTTCATCATTTTCTTTTTCAGCATTTCCGGCTCAAAGTTACCCGCCTATATCCTGCCGACATTTCCGTTTCTGGCCATGCTTATCGCCTACTTTCTGGCCTCAACGCCCGGTCGCAGAATCGCTTGGTACGTCATGCCGATCCCGGCAATCGCGCTAGTGCTCGCCTACGTGCTGAACACGCTACCTGCCAAACGCGCACGTAACCCGATGGAGCTCGCGCTCTACACCGAGTATGGCGCGATTCTGGTGGCGGCCTTTATCGTGTTCGCTATCGGTACGGCAATCGCCACGGCCTGCTTCTGGCGTGGCTCGACGGTGTCGCGCCGCTGGGGCGTCGCCGCGGTTGCCGCCGCCAGCGTTTTTATGGTGCAGCGAATCGACAGCGGCTACGAGACGCTGTCGCCGATGCAATCCGGCTTTGCGCTCTCCCAGTCGATCAAGCAGAAACTGACGCCGGAAACCCGACTCTATTCCGTCAATACCTACGATCAAACACTGGCGTTTTACCTCGGGCGTTATTCGACGTTGGTGGACTACGTCGACGAATTTGAAATGGGTCAGAAGAGCGAACCGGGACGAAACATTCCGCGTTTGGAAGACTTTCCGGCAGTGTGGCACCAGAGTGGCGCGGTGATCGCTATCATTCCACCGCAGGATGTCGATAAAATGCGGGGGCTGGGCCTTGATTTCGAGGTCATCCACGAATCCCCGCGGCGCTTTGTGATCCTCAAGCGCTGATTCCGACCCCCCCAATTTTGCCCCTGATTTTGCCCCTGCTTTAGACCCTGATTTCAACCTCAAGCGCAACCTCTCTCTACTTTGAACCTCGTCAGTTTCAGCCTCATCCTTACCGGCGTACTCCTGAACGCTGCTGCGCAATTGTTGCTCAAGGCAGGCACCAATCGCATTGGTGCGTTCGAATTCAGCATGGCTAACCTAGTTCCCATCGCCAAGCAGGTCGCTTTGCAGCCACACATCATCACCGGCTTGAGCTGTTATGCCGTCAGCGTAGTGGTCTGGATAATGGCGTTGTCACGCGTACCGGTGTCGGTGGCCTACCCGCTGCTATCGATCGGCTATATCGTCAACGCGTTCGCCGCTTGGCATTTGTTTGGTGAGTCATTGACCGCGCAAAAA